>JBBRKD010000155.1:0-5383 GCA_038218255.1 Hyphomicrobiales bacterium
CCGACGTCTGGCCAGGCGTGCTGCTATCGATGGTGCTGTGGCTGGCGTCAGCAGGTCTCTATTCGCGCTATCTCGATTTCAATGACTACACCCGGTTTTACGCCGGGCTGTCGCAGCTGATGGTGGCGATGATCTATTTCCAGGTGACGGCGATCATCGTCATTCTGGGCGCAGAGCTGAACCGCGGCCTGTTGGAATTGAAACGGCTCGGCATGATGGAAGATGACAAGAAGGTAGCGGCTTGAAAACAAACGCGTTCCGCGCGTCGATCTCTATCACCTAACCCCGTCCCTATCCCTCTACCCTCTCAGCCGCTCAAGCAGCTCGCCGAGATGTTCTTCCCACTCATCGCCCTCGCCGTTTTCTTCGGCCTGATCTTTCAGCTCCGAGTTCTTGAGAATGCGCTGGACCGCTTTGCGGGCCGCCGATGCCAGCTTGGCTGCGTTCACTGCATCCTCGTGGGCCTCGATCGCCGCGTGGATCGACTTGGGCAATCGCGTGGTGTCGGCATCGCGCGCCGCCGCCACGAGTTCAGCGGCCGCCAGCGCAAACGACGCATCGCTGGTCTCGATGAAGTCGTCCTTTTCCATGTCGTTGACGACGGTCAGCGCCGCTTCGATGGCTGGTGCTCCATCCGTTTCGAAGCCGACAAGCCAGTCGGAAACGTCGTCGTCGTCAAATAGTCCGCCAGCCATGAAGCTCCCCGCGTGTCTCGCACTCTCGATCGGGTGGGCCATTACCCACTGGCCCGCGCCGCGTCAACGTTGCTCTGACACGGCGCAGGGGCGGGACCTGTTCATGATAACGGCTATCGTGACGCTTCGATCGCATCTTCCAGCGACCGCAGACCCGTGGTCGGCGCACAAACCAGTGCTGCCATGTTGCCGGGCTTGTGCTGGTTGCGCAGCATGCGCGTGTGGGCCTTAGGGATCTGCGCCCAGGTAAAGACTTCCGACATGCACGGATCGATCCGACGCTCGACGACGAGCTTGTTGGCCTGCGCTGCCTGCAGCAAATGCGCGAAGTGCGAGCCCTGGAGCCGCTTTTGGTGCATCCAGAGATAGCGCACGTCGAGGGTGAGATTGAAGCCGGTCGTCCCGGCGCAGATGACAACCATGCCGCCGCGTTTGACCACGAAAACCGAGACCGGGATCGTCGCTTCGCCGGGATGCTCAAAGACGAAGTCGACGTTGTTGCCTTTGCCCGTCGTTTCCCAGATCGCCGAACCGAATTTGCGGGCTTCCTTGAACCAGTCGTTATATTCGGGCGTGCCGACCTTCGGCATCTGCCCCCAGCAGTTAAAGTCCTTCCGGTTCAGAACGCCCTTGGCGCCAAGCTGTTTGACGAAATCGATCTTGTCGGGCTCGGAGACGACACCGACAGCGTTGGCGCCTGACGTGGCACACAGCTGCACAGCCATCGACCCGAGACCACCGGACGCGCCCCACACAAGCACATTGTGGCCCGGCCGCAGCACGTGCGGGCGGTGGCCAAACAGCATGCGATAGGCGGTTGCGAGCACGAGCGTGTAGCAGGCGCTTTCTTCCCAGGTCAGATGCTTGGGGCGCTCAAGAAGCTGGCGATCCTGCACCCTGCAGAATTGAGCAAACGACCCGTCGGGCGTCTGATAGCCCCAGATACGCTGCGACGGCGAGAACATCGGGTCGCCGCCGTTGCACTCCTCATCGTCGCCATCGTCCTGGTTGCAATGGATGACGACCTCGTCGCCAACCTTCCAGCGCTTAACTTTCGACCCGACAGCCCAAACGATGCCCGACGCGTCCGAACCAGCGACGTGATAGGGGACCTTGTGCCCGTCAAACGGCGAGATCGGCGTGCCGAGCGCGGCCCAGATGCCGTTGTAGTTAACGCCAGCCGCCATCACGAGGACGAGCACGTCGTGGCTGTCGAGCTCCCACGTCGGCACGACCTCAACCTGCATGGCGGTATCGGGTTCGCCGTGCCGCTCTTTCCGAATGGCCCAGGCGTACATATTTTTGGGCACATGCCCGAGCGGTGGAATTTCGCCAATCTCGTAGAGATCTTTCGTCGCCTTAATCGTTGCGGGAGCAGCGGGCCGGGCGGCGTCGTCGACTTTGGCGGCGCGAGGGCTCGGCATGGGGGCAGTCTCCTCCGGAACTAGGCCTGACGGGCGATCACTGTCTGTTGCACAATTGTGATGCACAGATGCCGCCACGGATTGCGGTAGATTTCAAGTGTTTTTATTGCGCTGCACGCTTCGTCCGCCCCAAGGGTCAAACGCGTCGCCATTAGCCCTTTATTCACGCGGATATGACAACCTCCTGATGGGGAATATGTGCTGTCCGTTCGGGTAGGAATCAGATCATCCGACCGGCAGGAGCCCCCAAGACTGTAGGAGCGTCCGCATGTTTGAATGGTTTACGAATTTTTATCTGCAGGTTTATGCGGCCGATACCGTCGTTTGGACGATCGCGATCCTGTTGAGCATCGTGGCGGGCCACATCTTGAACAGCTACGCCGACGATCTGTTGCTGGCAGCGGCCGCAAGCTTTGGACTGTTCGGCGCCATCATGATCGGTGAATTCGCGTTGGTGCAGAGCGGGATTACGTTCATCGCAGACAAGAATGCGAACACGGTTGCAGCGGCCGGTGCCACCATGTGCATGGCGGCGTTTCTCGTGGTGGTCATCATCCGCGCGTGGCATGCGGTCGGCGCGTTAACGCACCGCCTGCGCGGCGAAGGCTAACCAAGCGGCGCTTGCCGATCAGAACTGGTTTGCATTGCACTGCGGTGGAAGTAGTGTGTCCTGAGGATCACGTCGTCCCAGGGAACTTCATCATCATGTCGACCGCCCCGACCGGTAACCGAACGCAAACCCAGCCGCCCGCCCCCGTGCGCGACAAGCCCTGGATTTTCCGCACCTACGCTGGCCATTCGACGGCGGCCAAATCAAACGAGCTCTATCGCAAGAACCTGAGCAAGGGCCAGACCGGGCTGTCCATCGCTTTCGACCTGCCCACGCAAACGGGCTATGACAGCGACCAGGAATTGGCGCGCGGCGAAGTCGGCAAGGTCGGCGTTCCCGTCTCTCACATCGGCGACATGCGCACCCTGTTGACGAGCATCCCGCTCGACCAGATGAACACGTCGATGACGATCAACGCGACGGCGGCCTGGCAGCTCGCGCTCTATGTGGCAGTTGCCGACGAACAGGGCGCACCCCGCACCGCGCTGACCGGCACCATCCAAAACGACATCATCAAGGAATATCTATCGCGTGGCACCTACGTATATCCGCCCGAGCCCTCGCTCCGGCTGATCAAGGACACGATCGTGTTTTCCTACAAGCACGTGCCGAAATGGAACCCGACCAACGTCTGCAGCTACCACCTCCAAGAAGCCGGCGCGACGCCGGTCCAGGAGCTGGCCTTCGCGCTGGCAACAGCGATTGCCGTACTCGATACCGTCAAAGCGTCCGGCGAAGTCAAACCGGAAGACTTCGGCACCGTCGTCGGTCGCGTCTCGTTTTTCGTGAACGCCGGCCTCAAGTTCGTGACCGAAATCTGCAAAATGCGCGCGTTCAACGAGCTGTGGGACGAGATCACCCGCGAACGCTACGGCGTCACGGACCCCAAAAACCGCCTGTTCCGCTATGGCGTCCAGGTCAACTCGCTGGGCCTCACCGAGCCGCAGGCCGAAAACAACGTCTACCGTATCCTGCTCGAAATGCTATCGGTCACGCTGTCCAAGAACGCGCGCGCGCGCGCCGTGCAGCTCCCGGCCTGGAACGAGGCGCTGGGCCTGCCACGCCCCTGGGACCAGCAGTGGTCGCTGCGCATGCAGCAGGTGCTGGCGTATGAAACCGACTTGCTCGAATACGGCGACATCTTCGATGGCTCCCACGAGATCGCCCGCAAGGTCGTCGAACTGAAAGAGCAGGCGAAAGCCGAACTGGCCACCATCGATAAGCTCGGCGGCGCGGTGGCAGCCATCGACTACATGAAGCGGCGTCTGGTCGAGAGCAACACGGCGCGCTTGACCAATATCGAAACCGGCGACCACGTCGTCGTCGGCGTCAACAAGTTCCGCGAAACCGAACCCTCACCGCTATCGGCGGGCGAAGGCGCGATCATGGTCGTGGATGCCGCCGAAGAGGCAGGCCAGATCGAGCGACTGAAAGCGTGGCGCGCGGCCCGTGATGCAACCCTTGTCGCCAAAACGCTGGCCGATCTGGAGCGCGCCGCCCGCGACGGCACCAACATCATGGAGCCCTCGATCGCGTGCGCCAAGGCTGGCGTCACAACGGGTGAATGGGGCGGGTTGCTGCGCACGATCTTTGGCGAATACCGCGCACCGACAGGCGTCTCCCAGGCAGCCGTTGCGCGCGATAGCGTAGCGCTTGGCGAAGTCCGCAAAACGGTCGAAATCGTGTCCGCCAAACTCGGCCGCCGGATCAAGTTCCTGGTTGGCAAGCCAGGCCTCGACGGCCATTCGAACGGGGCCGAGCAGATCGCCGTGCGCGCCCGCGATTGCGGCATGGACGTGCTGTATGAAGGCATTCGCCTGACGCCAGCCCAAAACGTGCGCGCAGCGCTCGACGAGAGCGTGCACGTGGTCGGGTTGTCGATCCTGTCGGGCTCGCATGTGCCACTCGTGCGCGATGTGATGGAGCGCATGCGCAAGGAAGGGATGACCGACATTCCCCTGATCGTCGGCGGCATCATTCCACCCGAAGACGAGCGCACGCTCAAATCGTTCGGCGTCGCAGCCGTCTATACGCCCAAGGACTTCCAGCTCAACGACATTATGGCCGACATCGTCCGCCTCGTCGACGGCGTGCCTCGCGCAGCATAGGGGGCGTGTCACGCCGACCCAGCCGCTGCTCGATCACGCGCTCCGGTCGGAGGTCTTGACGGAACTCGGCACGCTCGCACGCGACGAAGGCAAGGTGATCGACGTTGCGATTTATGGCGGCGCGGCGCTCATGTTGGTGTCAAACTTCCGCATCTCGACCCGGGACGTGGATGCAGTCGCCGACGACGAGGGCCAACAGGTGATCGAACGGCTAGCCGCTGGAATCGCAGCGCGGAGCGGACGGCCGCCCGACTGGCTCAACGATCAGGTGTTCCCGTTTTTGAGCAATGCGGTCGGGGGTCTGGAGACCCATCACCGCTTCCACAAGAGCTATCCAACCGAGCACGAGCCGGGCCTCGGGTGTTCGTGCCAAGCGCAGAATACATCCTCGCCATGAAACTGATGGCCATGCGGATCGGACCTGACGATCCAAAGGACCGTTCCGACATCATGAACCTGCTGCCGAATTGGCGGTTCGGCCGCCCCATTCTAAACTGGCATGGCAAACGGAGTGTGCCGTTCCCAAATAGACGAAACGAATAATCG
>JBBRKD010000156.1:0-5376 GCA_038218255.1 Hyphomicrobiales bacterium
ATTCTTCAACACCGGCAGCAGATGCTCGAGATTGTGCCCGTCGATTGGTCCCACGTAGTAGAACCCAAGCTCCTCAAACCACGCCCCACCCTGCCACAGCGAGCGCGTATATTCTTCAACGCGCGCCGCCCGCCGCTCCCAGCTTTTCGGTAGCCGCTTGGCCAATTGCTTGGCGAGGTCGCGGAACTTGATGTAGCTCCCGCTCGACGTGGTCCGCGCCAGATACGACGACAGTGCCCCCGTCGGCGGCGCAATCGACATATCGTTGTCATTGAGGATCACGATGAGCCGCGCATCGCCAGCGCCGGCGTTGTTCATGGCTTCGTAGGCCATGCCCGCACTCATAGCCCCATCGCCAATTACGGCGATGACATCGTTGGATCGCCCGTCCAGATCGCGCGCGACCGCCATGCCAAGCCCGGCCGAAATCGACGTGGAGGAATGCGCGGCGCCGAACGGATCGTATTCACTTTCGTCGCGCTTGGTGAAGCCCGACAGCCCGCCCGGCTGGCGCAACGTCCGAATCCGGTCGCGTCGCCCGGTCAAGATCTTATGGGGGTAGGCCTGATGGCCGACGTCCCAGATGACCCGGTCGTCTGGCGTGTTGAAGGTGTAATGGATCGCGACCGTCAGCTCGACCACGCCAAGGCCAGCCCCCAGATGCCCACCGGTGACGGACACCGCGTCGATGAGCTCGGTTCTGAGTTCGGCCGCCAACTGCGGGAGATCGCGCGGGCTGAGCTTGCGCAATTCGGCGGGCGTTGTGGCGAGATCCAGCAGCGGCGTCTGACTCATCGGGCAACCTCTCGGCGACAGGTGACGGTCACATTTGGGCCGGATGCCGCGCGAAACGGTTTTCCGTCAAAATGCACTCAAGCCGTTGAGATGGTTTGCTTAACGAGGTTGGTCACATAAGACCGCCGCAGCAAAGTGTCAGCTCAACGTGACACATTGTAGCGTCTAATAAACAGACATCAAGCGATAAACTGAGCGTCCGCGACTGCTGAGTCCGCACGACGTCGAGCGAGCACAACGGCACTTCACTCGGCGTCAAACGGTTCCGTCCCGCGCGGAGTGCCATCGCCTGAAAACGTCAGCTTCTCGACCTTGGCTTCGTCCTGTTTGAGCAGCCGGTCGCAATGATCCTTCAGCGCTTCGCCGCGCTCGTAGATGGCGATGCTTTCTTCGAGTTCAACGTCGCCGCGCTCCAGCCGCGAGACGATGGATTCGAGTTCCTTCAGCCCGCGTTCGAAGCTCATTTCGCGGATATCGGGGTGCTGCTTGGACGGGGCTTTGATCATCATATTCATCCGCTGTTTGTCCTCATCGTTCACGCCGACATCAGCGCCTGCACGTGAACGCCGACGGACCGCGACAGCCCGCCCAAATCGTAACCGCCCTCTAACATGGAAACGATTCGGCCTTTGCAATGGCGGTCTGCCATCGTCATCAATTGCTCGCTCACCCACAGGAAATCGGTTTCGACCAGCCGCACGCTGCCGAGCGGGTCGTCCTTGTGGGCATCAAACCCCGCCGAAATCACGATCAGGTCGGGCGAGAAATTGTGGAGGGCTGGCAGGATGCGGCTTGTGAACGCATCGTGGAACACGCTGCCGCCGTCGCCAGCCCTCAGCGGTGCGTTGCAGATATTGCCAGCGACGCCCGTCTCACCAGGTGCCCCGGTGCCCGGAAACAGCGGCATCTGGTGAGTCGACGCGTAAAACAAACTCTTGTCGTTCCAGAAGATGTCCTGCGTGCCGTTGCCGTGATGAACGTCGAAATCGATGACCGCCACCCGCTCAGCGCCAAACTTGGATTTGACATAGTGGGCAGCAACCGCCGCCGAATTGAAAAAGCAAAACCCCATGGCGCGCTCGGCTTCCGCGTGGTGCCCCGGCGGCCGGATCTGGCAAAACACGTTCGTGGCGGTTGGCGCGTCCCCCATCACGGCATCGACGCCGGCCATCCCAGCCCCCACCGCCCGCATGACGGCGTCCCACGATCCAGGCGACATGACCGTATCGCCGTCCACATGGATTGGCCCATCGTGGGCAGCCTCTCGCGCGAGCTTCATCCGCGCCAGATGGTGGGGCGGATGCGCGAGCAGGATCGCCGCGTCTGCATCGTCGCGCAGAGGAGCTTCAGCGCGCGTCAGTCCGGCAAATTCATCTTGCGCCAGAACCCGGTCGATAGCCCGCATCCGGTCGGGCCGTTCGGGGTGCCCGGCTCCCGTGTCGTGGGCGATGAAGCTCGGGTGGGTCAGCAGCAGCGTGGTCATGGGGCGGGCGGTTCCAGGGCGAGTTGCGATCAGCCACCATGGTATAGCACCGCCCGCCGGGGACAACTCCTGCCCAATGTTATCCAACCCCGTCAGCGCGACCGCCTCAGCGAGGTTGGGCGGTCCCACCCAGCGGCCGCGCCAGCATCCGCACGCCCTGCATCAGCGCGGCCGGAACCGCCACCAGAGGCAGAAACACCGCCACAAACACCAGCCCCCGGACAGCGCGGGCGAGCGCGAAACCCGCGATCCCGCCGTAGTCGGCCCGCGCTTCGGCGGGCCAGATCCGCCGCCACCACCCAACGGCCACCGGCAGCCCGACCAAACCGAGCGCCGCACACGCAAAATACACCCACTGCACGCCCGACGGCAGTCCCACAATCAGCCGTCGCGACAATTCCTGACGGCGGGCCTCACTGACAAGGATCGCATGCACGGCAGCCGCCTGCACGGTGCCCGTAACCTGCCCGGTGACGGCATCGGCGGCCTGTTTCAACCACCCGGTCACCCCCGCCGCCGTGACAAGGGACTGCGCAACCGGCGTCGCGACCAGCCGCACGCGATTGCGCCCATCGGCCGACACAGTCACCTGGAACGGGTCACGCCCTCGCGCCAGTTCCTCGAGCACATCGCCGAGCGTCCCGCGTTTGTTGGCGTGCGCGAGCCCCGCCACCTTGATGCTCTGCCATAGCCAGTTGCGCCCACCCGGTTGGCGTGGGGGTTCGGCGTGAAGCACGAGCAGATCGACGTCGTTAGCGTCCGCGGCCGCCACCAGCGTGCCATAGGGCACCTGCCGCGCCGGGCCGCTTGCCGGCTGCATCACGAGCGTCGCCCCATCGAGCCGCGCCGTCAGGATCGCCAACTGGCGCGGGATCGACGCCAGGGCCTCGGCCACATGATCCGCGTCCACGCTATCGAGCGCCGCACCGCCTTCCGCCGCATCAAATCGCGCAGTCGCGGTGAGCGTCTTCGGTCCGCCAGCGGTCGCAGCCAGAATGCGCACGCGCTTGGCATCGAGCGGCCGCCGGACCTGCGCGAGCGCTTCCGTGAACATGTCCCGTTCGCCGACCATCAGCCGCACGCCGGGCCGCACTTCGACAGCTTGCCCCCCGTCCGCGCCCCGCAGCAGCGGCACCGCGACACCATCGATCATCACCAGTAACTCGCGGGCCGCTGGCAGCTCAGCTAACGCATCGCGACCCGCGAACAGGCTGCCCTGCGACAGCACGAGCGCCACACCGGCAAAGCCGCCTGTCCCGCCGGGCAGCAGCGTTGTGATCGCCCGCCCGCGCTCAGGCACTGTCCCCGCCGTGAACGTCTCACCCTGCTTATTGGCAAGCTGCCAATGCCCTTCGGGCGTCACATGCACGGCGAGCGCTGGTCCGGCCGTCTCGGGCCTTGCCCTCAAAGCCGCGACCGGAGGCGCGGCCTCAATCGACGTCCCCGCGCGCTGGTCGCCGCCAAGCCACGCGGGCCAAAGACTGTCCGCCTGTGCCGTGGTCGCGGCCGCCATCACCAACAAGACTGCGAACCATCCAACCCAAAGTCGCTTGAAAGTCAGTCCGTGAGGGTCTATCGCGCGGCGCATGAGGCAGCTTTCACAATCGGGACGATCCGCTCAGCTTAAATCCATCACCACGCCAACACCATGGCCACCGCGATCGCGCGCACACACCGCCCCATCCATAGAAACGTCATCCAGGCGTTGGTCGGGATCCAAGCACCTCACCAACGAAGTGCAACCGCGCACAAAACACTACGCCATGGCGGCGCTATGCCCATAGTCGCAGCCACGCCCGAGGCCATCGCCGACGCGGCCCAGCTCGTGCGCGCGGGCGGCCTCGTCGCGATGCCAACCGAAACCGTCTATGGCCTAGCAGCCGACGCCACCAACGGCCGCGCTGTCGCCGCGATCTACGCAACCAAGGGCCGCCCGAGCTTCAACCCGCTGATCGTCCATGTGGCGTCCATCGACGCTGCCCGCGCACTCGCCCACATCCCACCACACGCCGAAACGCTCGCCCGCACGTTTTGGCCCGGCGCGCTGACCCTTGTGCTGGAGGCCCGCCCCAGCAACGCTATCGCAAGCCTCGTCACCGCAGGCCTCGCCACGCTCGCAATCCGCGTCCCTGCCCACCCGGTCGCCCGCGCGTTGATCGCAGCCACTGGCCGACCCTTGGCTGCCCCGTCCGCCAACCGCTCCGGTCGCATCAGCCCGACGACGGCAGCCCACGTTGCCGAAGATTTCGCGGCTGACAGTCTCCTCATTCTTGATGGTGGCGCGTGCGCCCATGGCCTGGAATCCACCATCCTCGCCTGCAACGCCGACGGCACGCTCACCCTGCTCCGCCCCGGCGCGATCGCCAGCGATGCCATTTCAGCAGCAACCGGCATGCGCCTCACGATCCCCCAATCGAACCCGAACATCCCAACCGCGCCCGGTCAGCTCGCCAGCCACTACGCCCCCCGCGCCGGTGTCCGTCTCGACGCCGTCATCGTTCACCCTGGCGAAGCGCTGCTCGCGTTCGGCCCAAAGCCGCTGGCAACGTCCGGCCCGGTCATCAACCTGAGCCCAACCGCCGACCTGATCGAAGCCGCCCACAACCTGTTTGCAGCGCTGCGCACCCTCGACGCCACGGGCGTATCCGCCATTGCCGTCATGCCGATCCCGGCCACGGGGCTGGGGATCGCCATCTGCGACCGCCTCGCCCGCGCCGCAGCCGTGCGGTCGTAAGCCACCGAGCGCCCCCTGCCGCGCCAGCCCCCTGCTGTCCCGCTTCGCGCCCGAGCCGACACTTGCTATGCTCCAGGCCTTGTCCGCACCCTGAAAGCCCGCCGATGATCCTCGACCGCCAGCCCTTGATGCCGCCGTCCGCCGACACGCTCGCCCGCATGACCGCCGTTGTCGGGGCAAACCACGCGCTCAGCGATGCAGCCGACCAACAACCCTACCTCACCGAATGGCGCGATCTCTATCGCGGCCGCACGCCGCTTGTGCTCCGCCCCGGCTCGACCGATGAGGTCGCAGCCCTCCTGAAGATCGCCCATGAAACCCGCACAGCCATCGTCCCACAGGGCGGCAACACCGGCCTGGTCGG
>JBBRKD010000157.1:0-5333 GCA_038218255.1 Hyphomicrobiales bacterium
AGGCCATGATGGCGTGGACGTCGATGCCAGTTGGCGTTGTGACACTGGCTGAGACGTTCGGCGGGCGCGAGGTGACGCCTGAGGTTTTCGAGGCCATGGTCGCGCATGTTTCAGAGCTGCTGGCACCGTTTGAAAAGAAACACGACATCACCGGGCGGCTGTCGGGGCGGCGGGTTCATCTGCTTGGAACGTCGGGGACCGTAACCACGGTCGCTGGCATCAAGCTCGGCCTCAAGCGCTACGACCGGTCGCTGGTGGATGGCTGCTGGCTCACCGTGAAGGATGCGCAGGCGGTCACCTACGATCTCCTGGCGCGGACCTACGCGCAGCGGGTGGCTGAGCCGTGCATCGGACGCGACCGTGCGGATCTGGTGCTGGCCGGGTGTGCCATTCTCGAAGCGCTCCTGCGGCAGTGGCCGTGCGAGAATTTGCGGGTCGCGGACCGGGGTCTGCGCGAAGGCATTCTGACGACATTGATGGGCGAAGATGGCGTATACCGCCCAAACCGTCGCCGCCGGTCGTCGGGTCGCGCTTAACAGAGTTGGGGCAGACGCGGTACAAGGCGGACGGGGCAAAAGAAAAGAGCAACGCGTGGCGAACTTCAAAAAGAGCGACGGCAACAAGCCGGGCGGCGGGCAGCATGCGCTGCACGTGCGCGTCAAAACGGCCAAGAAGCGCACCGTGTCGTCCGCCCGATGGCTGGAACGCCAGTTGAATGACCCCTATGTCCAAGCGGCCCATCGTGAGGGATTCCGGTCCAGGGCTGCCTTCAAGCTACAGGAGATCGATGAGAAGTATCATCTGCTGAAACCTGGTCACCGGATTATCGATCTCGGCGCGGCGCCGGGCGGTTGGAGCCAGATCGCGGCGGCAAAGGTTCGCTCCCTTGACGGCAAGGGGGCTGGCCAAGGGCAGGTGATCGCGATCGACATCGACCCGATGGGGGAAGTGCCCGGTGTCACGGTGCTGCATCTGGATTTCATGGCAGCTGAGGCCGAGCCCACGCTGAAAGGGTTGCTGCGCGGCAGCAAGGCTGATGGCGTGCTGACCGACATGGCCGCCCCGACCGTTGGGCACACGCGGACGGACCATCTGCGCATTATGGGTCTTGCGGAAGCTGCCGCAGCCTTTGCAGCCGACGTGCTGGAGCCGGGCGGTTGGTTTCTGGCCAAAGTGTTCCAGGGCGGAACGGCCGGCACATTGCTCGACATGCTGAAAGCTGATTTCGCCGTTGTCCGTCACGTCAAACCGCCCGCCAGCCGCGCCGACAGCGCTGAGCTCTACGTCTTGGCGACGGGCTTTCGGAAACGGGAGCCGAGGGCTGAACGCGATTGAGCGGGTGTGTTTGCCTTAGCGCGGCGGCGCTGCAAGCGCTTGAAGCGGGCGATCGCGTCGGCGAGGTTGGGGAGCATCGGGTTGGTACGGTCGAGCTTGCGCAGGCGCGACCGCCACCGGGTCAGCACGCGAACGGCATTGGCAATGTGGTCGTCCGTCATTTCGTCGAGGGGGATTTCGCGGCCATCTTTCGTGGTCCAGATGGTGAGTTCCAACGCCGCTTGCCGTTGCGTCGCGCGGATGGGATCGGGCGGGCGGATGGTCAGAGACATGGGGGCTCGGGCTGATGGGGCTCGTGATCAGTGGTGAGTGAGTTTGCGGTTGGCAGCAATGGATTGTGTGGAACGGGGACCGGCAACGTGACGCGTGCGGCAACGCCATGGTGGGATGTTAGCCGGCATGCGGACCGGCGTGCGTTTCTCGTTGCGCGCGGACAGATCAAGGCGGCGCTCCGCAGTTGGTTTGCAGCTGAGGGGTTCATCGAGGTCGAGCCCGGCTGCCTGCAGGTCTCGCCCGGCAACGAAGCGCATCTCCACGCGTTCGCAACCGAGCACATCGGCACCGATCTGCGGCGAACGCAGCTATACCTTCATACGTCGCCAGAATTCGCGATGAAAAAGCTGCTGGCGGCTGGCGAAGACAAAATCTTTGCGTTTGCGCCGTGTTTTCGAAACCGCGAGGCGGGCCCGCTGCACGCGAGCGAGTTCACGATGCTCGAATGGTATCGGGCGGGGGCTGACTATCGGTCCGTGATGGCCGATAGTGCTGCGCTCGTGGCTTTGGCGGCTGCCAGCGTTTCGAGCCGCTGGGTGTCGCATCGGAGCGTAACCTGCGATCCGCGCGCAGCGCCTGAGCGGCTGACCGTCAGCGAGGCTTTTTCGCGGTATGCGGGCATCGACCTCATGGCGAGCGTTGCTACGACGGGCACCGACCGCGATGGGCTCGCGGAGGCTGCCGCTGCCCAAGGCGTCCGCGTCGGCGAAGATTATTCCTGGTCAGACATCTTTGCCCGCATTCTCACCGAGCGGGTGGAGCCGCGCCTTGGGATCGGACGGGCAACGCTGCTGATCGACTATCCCGCGAGCGAAGCGGCCCTTGCTCGGCGGTCGGCGGTCGATCCGCGTTTGGCTGAGCGGTTTGAACTTTATGTGTGCGGGATCGAGATCGCGAACGGATTTTCAGAACTGACGGATGCCTGTGAGCAGCGCGCGCGGCTCACAGCTGAAATGGACGTGAAGCACGCGCGCTACGGTGAGCGTTATCCCCTCGACGAGGGATTTCTCGCGGCACTCGCGGGCCTGCCGCCATCTGCTGGCTGTGCGCTCGGCTTTGACAGGCTGGTCATGCTAGCAGCCGGTGCGGAGCGGCTCGATCAGGTCCAGTGGACGCCGCTTGAGGTCGGCCAGTGAGCGCTCTGACAACCCTCGACGATCTGCACCGTGCCGGCCTCATCCGCCCGTCGGCTGTCGGCAACCTTCAAGCGGTGGCGGCGCGCTATGCGGTTGCTGTGACGCCTGCCGTGGCGGCGATGATTGATCGTGCTGATCCGGCCGATCCGATCGCGCGGCAGTTCGTGCCTGACGTGCGCGAACTCGATTTCCATCACGCCGAGACGGCCGACCCCATCGGCGATCACGGCAAAACGGTCGTGCCGGGCCTCGTGCATCGATACCGTGACCGCGCGCTGCTGAAGGTGTCGGGCGTCTGCCCGGTATATTGCCGGTTCTGCTTCCGGCGCGAGATGATCGGGCCGGGGGCTGGGACGACGCTTTCGACGCCTGAGATCGCAGCCGCTCTGGCCTACATCCAAGCGCATCCTGCGATCTGGGAGGTGATCCTAACCGGCGGCGATCCGTTGATCCTGTCGCCCCGCCGCATTCAGGATCTGACACGGGCATTGGGGGCCATCGCCCATGTCAAAGTGCTGCGCTGGCACACGCGGGTGCCGGTGGTGACCCCGGAGCGCGTGACGCCCGACTTGGTGGCCGCGCTAACTGCGACCGGCCAGACCGTCTACGTCGCGATCCACGCCAATCATGCGCGTGAACTCACGCAACAGGCCCGCGCGGGTCTGCTGCGTATGGCGCAGGCGGGCATCGGGCTTGTGAGCCAGACCGTTTTGCTGGCGGGCGTCAACGACGATGTGGCGACGCTCGAAGCGCTCATGCGCGCGTTCGTCGAAGCACGCGTTGTGCCTTACTACCTCCACCACGGCGATCTCGCTCCTGGCACGGCGCAGTTCCGAACCACGATCGCGCGCGGTCAGGAGATTATGCGGGAGTTACGCGCGCGGCTATCGGGCCTTGCGCAACCGACGTATGTGCTTGATGTGCCGGGCGCCTCTGGCAAGGTGCCGATCGGGGCCGGGAACGTGACGCTGATTTCGCGTGGTCGCTACGAGATCACCGGCGCCGACGGACAGACGTACGGCTACGAGGATGGGGTGAGCACTGAGCGACCGGTTGACGCGCGCCCGGGGACGTGAGCTAGAGCAAGCGGATTGCCCCGCAAAAGGTTTGCGCCAATGTCGCTGTCCCTGCTGTTTGCCTACCCCGTCGCGCTGCTGTCGACGCTTGCGTTTTATGCGATTGCCGTCGCTTTGATGATCCCGGCCTCGCGTCGGCTGATCGCACCGCTGTTTGTGGCAGCGCCCACGCCCAACCAGCAGCATCTCGCGGCCCTTGATTGTTTTCGCGGGTTTGCAGCGTCGCTTGTCGCAATGGCGCATTGCTGGTGGGCGAGCCACCCCATCTTTCATTCAACGCAGCTTCAGTTTCCTTGGCTTGGATATGGTGCGAAAGCGGTGCCGATTTTTGCCGTCCTCAGCGGGTTTTTGATCTATCGCTCGGCGCTTTCAATCACGTCTCTCGCCGATGTGCGCGCGTACATCGTGCGGAGGTTTTTTCGCATCTATCCGGTCTATGTCTTGAGCGTTATTCTTTGCCTCGTGACGGGCCAATACGTTGCGAATACGAGCACGACGGCGAGCGGATATTTCATCGCCGACCTTTTCATGTTGAACGTCTTGAGTTGGCCGGGAGGGTTTGCCAATCCAGTCACGTGGAGCCTTTATGTCGAAGTCGCGTTTTACGCCGCGCTGCCGCTGGCTCTCATAACTCTTGGGCAAAAGCGCATGCTGGCGTTTGCAGCCGTCGGGATCGTTGTTCTGGTGGCGGCCGATTACCCCAGCCGCGTGTTCGGGCTTTGGAAATTCTTCCTGATGGGGATCGCCGCGTCGGAGCTGTCGGAGCGATCGCGGCCGGTGGCTGTTCCCGTCGTGCTCGCGGGACTTGCTCTGCTAATTCTCGATTTTGCCAGTCCGGCGAACGACTGGGCGGCCGCGATCGGCCTCGTCAAATCCCACTCCGACGGCGAGACACTCGGCCTTGGCATTGGGGTTGGGGCGGTCCTCGCCGCGATCCCCCACTGGTCGGCATTGTCAAAGTGGCTCGACGTGTTGCCGCTGCGAATTCTCGGCTCGATTTCCTACAGCGTTTACATCGTCCACTTTTTCTACATCCTGGCGAACTTCCCCGTGATCGGACGGTTCACGCAGGCGGGAACGCAAGGGATGTACGAGATCATGAAAGCGCAGCCGCAGTTGCCCTGGTGGTATCTGCCGTTCCTGTTTTTTCCAGGCGTGTTGGTCTGGGCGATGGTCAGCTATGTGCTGATCGAAAAACCAGGCATGCAAATGGGGTCGTGGCTCGCTGCGCGGTTGAAACGCCAACGGGCGGCCGCGACGGTGTCGTGAAGGTGGATCGGCTTAGAACGAGAATGTGGTTCCGTTGTCGTAGACGCCGTCGGTCCGCGTGAGGGTTCCTGCGGCATTGTAGTAGAGGATCGCCGTCGACCAGGGTTGAACGTTGGTCGTGTCCCAGTATTGGGTTTGCGTCGTTCCATTGTCGTTGGCGAGCGACTGCAGCGTCGTGCGACCCTGGGTGTCATAGAAGGTATCTGCGGTGAGCCAGGTCCGCGTGTTGGCAGCGTCGAAATAC
>JBBRKD010000158.1:0-5323 GCA_038218255.1 Hyphomicrobiales bacterium
CTCACCTGCTGCCAAAGTCTGCCGGTTCAGCCGTCGTAGCAGTGCCGAGCGTCAGGCTGTTCTTTTAACGCGACCTGTGGAGCTTTGCGTGAAACGTCTGTCTCGCCCATCCAGGCGACGCGCACTTGGGCTTTTGGCCGCCTCGCCTTTCGTCCAGCTTTACTCCTCGCCAAGCGATGCCGGTCCGCTTGATTCCATCCGCGCCGTGCCGTCGCTTGGGGCGTTGGCGGCCAATCGCGGCGTCCTCTTTGGCACCGCGTTTGATGTCAATGCACTGACCGATCCAGCGCTTGCCGCTCTGACCGTCCATCACGCGCGCATCCTGACGACGGACAGTTCAATGAAGTTTGGCGCGCTCCGGCCGCAAGAGGGCCCAGCCAATTTCACCTCTGCCGATCGGCTCGTCGCGTTCGCCGCATCCCACAATCTTCCATTGCGCGGCCACACGCTGATCTGGAACGAATGGAATCCCGCTTGGCTTGGTAAACTGTCCTCAGCCCGGATCGGCTATTGGCTGGACCGGCATATCGACGAAGTCGTGTCGCGGTACGCGGGCAAAATCGCTGTCTGGGACGTCGTCAACGAGCCGTTCTGGCCAGGACACGGCAAGCCCGGGGGCTTTCGCGATGGCCCGTGGTTCTCAGCGCTCGGCAAGGGCTATGTTCTGCGCGCGCTCAAACGCGCGCGTGCCGCCGACCCTGGATGCAAAATCGCCATCAACGAAGCTGGCCCCGAGTTCGAGCGTTCGTTTGGTCATGCCGCCCCGCTCAGGTCGGTTCTGCTGCAGCTGATCGATGAGGCACAAGACGCGGGCGTCAGGCTCGACTGCATCGGCCTGCAAGGCCACTGGTTTCCGCAGTTCGAATTCGAACCCCAAGGATTTCGGGCCTTTCTCGCTGCGCTCGCCAAGCGCGGTGTCGCCATCCACCTCACCGAACTCGACGTTGACGACAGCAAGATTGGCGGTTCGGTTGCCGACCGTGATCGGGAAGTCGCCCGTCGGTATGCGGCGCTCATCACGGCAGCACTTACCGAGCCCAAGGTCGAAGCGATCCTCACCTGGCAGATCGCAGACGGTGAAAGTTGGATCGTGCACGATCCTAAGATGTGGGCGGCCCCCGACCGCGCGCCGCGCCCGCTTCCCTTCGATGCAGCTCTCCAGCCCAAAGCCGCCTATCATGCGCTCGCTCGTGTTTTCGCCGCGACCCGCTAAGAAAGCGCGAGCTGGCCTCAGACCTTCGTCGAAGGCAGCTTGCATGGCTCTGCCCGATCAGCGATACGGGTGCGACGAGTTGACGTGTGGCCCAGGGTTGCGGGGTCGTTTTGTGCGATTGGGTTGCGGAGCGCAGGCGGAATGGTGGCCCAAACGATCGCCGAAGCGGATCTCATCATCGAAACGGTGGGTCTGACCAAGACGTTTGCAGGCTTCACTGCGGTCAATGCGGTCAATCTGAAGGTCCAGCGCGGCACCATCCACGCACTCATCGGTCCAAACGGCGCCGGTAAAACGACCTGCTTCAATCTGATCACCAAATATCTGTCGCCGACGCACGGCACCATTCGCTTCAACGGGCGCGATATCACAAAGCTGCAACCAGCTGACATCGCCCGCCTCGGTCTCGTCCGCAGCTTCCAGATTTCCGCGACGTTTCCTCACTTGACGCTGGTCGAGAACGTGCGGCTGGCGTTGCAGCGCCCGCTTGGGTTGCACTTCCAGTTCTGGCGTTCTGAGCGCGTGCTGGATCGTCTCAATGGTCAGGCCATGGCGCTCCTCGACGAGGTTGGCCTGACGCCCTATGCAGGCCTCACGGCCGCCGAATTGCCCTACGGCCGTAAGCGGGCGCTTGAGATCGCAACGACACTTGCGCTCGAACCCGAGATGCTTCTGCTGGATGAACCGATGGCGGGGATGGGCCGCGAAGACATCGCGCGCGTCAGTGACTTGATCGCGCGCGTTGCCAAAAACCGCACGGTTCTCATGGTCGAACACAACCTGTCGGTCGTTTCGCAGCTGTCGGATACGATCACGGTGTTGGCGCGCGGCGAAGTGCTCGCAGAAGGCACCTACGCGCAGGTTTCGTCCGATCCCGGTGTGGTCGAAGCCTATATGGGGACGGGGGCCGTGCATGCTTGACACCGCACCAACCCTTCTGCGCGTGCGCGAACTCCAGGCCTATTATGGGGAAAGCCACGTCCTGCATGGTGTCACGTTTGACGTGCGGCCGGGCGAGGTCGTCACGCTTCTCGGCCGCAACGGGGCTGGCAAGACGACCACCATGCGCTCGATCATGGGCATCGTTCGCCAACGTTCGGGGTCGGTTGTCTTTGAAGGGCAGGAGCTGATTGCCATGCGCTCCGACAGGATCGCACGCGCTGGCATCGCGTTTTGTCCCGAGGAACGCGGCATCTTCTCGAGCCTCAACGTGACCGAGAACCTGTTGCTGCCGCCCGTCATCAAGCCGGGTGGATTGTCGCTCGAAGAGATTTATGGGCTGTTCCCGCGTCTCAAGGAACGCGCCTCCAGCCAGGGAACCAAACTTTCAGGTGGCGAACAGCAAATGCTCGCGATTGCTCGCATCCTGCGGACCGGCGCGCGGATGCTTCTGCTCGACGAGCCGACGGAAGGGTTGGCACCGGTCATCGTCCAGCAGATTGGCGAGATCATCAAATCGCTCAAAACGCGCGGCTTCACGGTGCTGCTCGTCGAACAGAATTTCCATTTCGCCGCGACCGTTGCGGACCGCCACTATGTCGTTGAGCACGGGCACGTGATCGACGAAATTGACAACAGCCACATCAAGGCTGCGAAAGGCAAACTCGAGACCTATCTCGGGGTTTGACACAACGTTCACAGGGAGACGAACCAATGCACATGAAGGTACTCACGACGGGCCTAGCAGCTTCTGGGCTCGTAGCGTCTTTGGGGCTCGCAGCGCTCCCCGCCAAGGCTGATTTTTCCAACGGCGCGATTAAAATCGGCGTCCTGACGGATCTGTCGGCAACCTATTCTGACTTTGCCGGTGCGGGGTCTGTCTGGGCGGTCAAGAAGGCGGTCGCCGACTACGCCAAGATCAACCCAAAACTCAAAGTCGAGGTCATCACGGCCGACCATCAGAACAAGCCCGACATCGCGGCCAACACGGCCCGGCAGTGGTTTGATACCGATGGCGTCGACGTGATTGTCGATCTCGTGACCTCGTCTGTTGCGCTCGCCGTCATCAACGTCGCCAAGGAAAAGAACAAGGTCGCAATCGTGTCGGGGGCTGGATCGTCCGACATCACGGGCAAGGCCTGCACGGCGAATTCCATCCACTGGACCTACGACACCTTCGCGCTCGCCAATGCGACGGGTTCGGCGGTTGTCAAAACGGGCGGCGATAGCTGGTTCTTCCTCACCGCCGACTATGCCTTTGGGCAGGCGCTCGAACGCGATACGTCGGCCGTCGTCACAAAGAGTGGCGGCAAAGTCTTAGGCGCTGCCAAGCATCCGTTCCCGACGCAGGATTTCTCATCCTTCCTGCTTCAGGCTCAGGCGTCCAAAGCCAAGGTCATTGGGCTTGCTAACGCTGGGGCCGACACCACGAATGCGATCAAGCAGGCTTCGGAATTCGGCATTGTGCAGGGCGGCCAGACGCTCGCGGGCCTCCTCGTCGTTCTGTCGGATATTCATGCGCTCGGCCTCAAGACCGCGCAGGGCCTCGTGCTGACCGAAAGCTGGTACTGGGACGCGAACGACGCCAACCGCGCGTGGTCGGCTGAGTATTCGACGGGCATGAACGGCAAGAAGCCGAACTCGATCCATGCCGGCGATTATTCCCAGGTAATGCATTATCTCAAGGCTGTGGACGCCCTTCAAGATGACGGCAATGGGGCGGCCGTTGTCGCCAAGATGAAAGAACTGCCGACCGACGACGTTCTTTACGGCAAGGGCAGCGTCCGGGCTGACGGTCGCAAGATCCACGACATGTATCTGTTCGAGGTGAAGAAGCCCGAGGAGAGCAAAGGCCCCTACGACTACTACAAGCTGCGCGCCACCATCCCCGGTGCCGAGGCCTTCCGTCCGCTCGCTGATGGTGCCTGTCCGATGCTCGCCGCGAAGTAAAACCGTCCTGTCTCAGCGGGAGACGGGCTGGTTCGGGGAGAGGGCGCAATCCCATCTCCCCGTTCCTACGGGGAGAGGGAAAGTTTTAGAATGTTCGAAGCGCTTGGCATCACGCCGCAAGTCCTGTTTGGGCAATTGCTGCTCGGTTTCATCAATGGCTCGTTCTACGCGCTGCTGAGCCTGGGTCTCGCCGTGATTTTTGGCATGTTGAACGTCATCAACTTTGCCCACGGCGCGCAATACATGATGGGCGCGTTCGTCGCCTGGATGCTGCTCAATTATGCGGGAATCCCGTTCTGGGGCGCGCTCGTCCTGGTGCCGCTCATTGTCGGCGCAAGCGGGCTCGTCATCGAGAAAGTGCTGCTGTCCAGGCTCTACCATGTCGACCATCTCTATGGCCTACTCCTCACGTTCGGCCTCGCGTTGATCATCGAAGGCATGTTCCGCCACCAATATGGTGCGTCGGGCTTGCCGTATCCCAATCCGCTGCCCGGCGGTGTCAATCTCGGTTTCATGTTCCTGCCGTGGTATCGCGCGTTCGCCGTCTGCTTCTCGCTCGTTGTGTGTTTGGCCACTTGGTATGCGATCGAAAAAACCAAGCTCGGCTCATACCTGCGGGCGGCAACCGAAAAACCCGAACTTGTCCAGGCCTTCGGTATCAACGTGCCGCGCATGCTCTCGCTCACCTATGCGTTCGGCGTCGGTTTGGCCGGGCTCGCCGGCGTGCTGGCGGCCCCCATTTATTCCGTGACGCCACTCATGGGGTCGAGCCTTATCATCGTGGTGTTCGCCGTCGTCGTGATCGGCGGTATGGGCTCGATCATGGGCTCGATCCTGACGGGCTTTGGACTTGGCCTCGTCGAGGGGCTCACCAAAGTCTTCTACCCGCCAGCTGCGAACACCGTCGTGTTTGCGATCATGGTCATCGTCCTGCTGGTCCGCCCGCAAGGGCTGTTTGGCACCGCCAAGTGAGGACAGCGCCATGACGTCGAAAACAGCCGAGCTTTGGGCCATCGCCGTCGTGTTTGCGCTGCTGCTTGTCGCGCCGTACTTCATCTATCCGGTCTTCCTGATGAAGGTCTTGTGCTTTGCGCTGTTTGCCTGCGCCTTCAATCTGCTGATCGGGTATGTTGGACTGCTCTCCTTCGGTCACGCCGCATTTTTCGGCGGAGCGGCCTACGTGACCGGATATCTGGTCAAATATGCTGGGGTCACTCCGGA
>JBBRKD010000159.1:0-5313 GCA_038218255.1 Hyphomicrobiales bacterium
CGAGGCGCCAGACGACAAACGCAATCAGCAGGTAGACGCTGAGAAGGGCAACTTGATCGCGGCCGAGCACGAGAAAGGCTGCGACAAGGCCTGCGATCAGGCCCGACATGATCGACCCGCGGCACAGGGCGCGATCGAGGAACAGGAGGACGATCGGGAGGTAGGCCAGCGTCAGCACCTGGCCCGTGTGCTGGATGCGCCAGGCCATGGCGGCACCGAAGCCGAAACTCAAGGCGGCCACCAGTGCTCCGCCCGCGTGCCAGCCGCGATCTGCGAACCAGGCGATGAGAGCCGTGCCGGAGATGAGAATGCACACAAACACCGTGGCATCGACGGCCCAAGCGCTCGGGGCTGGGACAAGGGCCGCCAGCACCAGGAATGGCGGCGAAAACAGCATCGATTGCGGGTCGGCGATCTGGGGGTGGCCCGCGAAAATGTGCGGGTTCCAGAACGGGCTTTCGCCTCGAGCAAAACTTGCGGCCATGAATTGGATCTGGGGCAGGAACTCGGCTTTTGCGTCCCAGGGAATGGTGACCCGGCCCGACAACCACGGCCATGCCAGGATCAGCCAGCCCGCCGCATAGGCGAGCGCCGCCAGCAGATAGGGCGCGACGGCTGGCGTGTCGTCGCGGTAGGGATCGGGCAACGGGCGGCGCATCGGTGTCCTTGGGTCACAGTCTGGCCAGAAGACTATGCCATGCGATCGAGCGTTGCTGGTGGCCGTGCTGTAATTTTGGTTAGAACACAGGAACGCTTTGGCCGGTCAACCGTTCGATTGTTCAACAGCCGTTCATGACGACCCGTTATCGTAAGCGCCGGGAGCGGCATATTCCGTCCTGCGAGCGACAATTTTGCAGAACGCGATGTCAGCATGCTGAAGCTCAAGTCATTTCAATCGCCACAGGACCCTTCGCTCGACGTTGCGCATGCGGCCGATGCTGCGATTGCCGCCGTGCGCGACGCTTCGCCCGAACGGCCATTTGTAGTCGCCCAGCTCGGGCAATCGCTCGATGGGCGAATCGCCACGCTGTCAGGCGAAAGCCGGTGGATCAACAAGGATGCGGCCCTCGACCATGTGCACCGGCTGCGGGCCGCCGTTGATGCTGTGGTGGTGGGTGTTGGCACGGCACTCGCCGATGATCCCATTTTGAACGTGCGGCGGGTGGCTGGGCGCAATCCGGCACGCGTCGTGATCGATCCAAGCCTGAGGTTGCCGCTGTCGGCGCGCTGCTTGTGCGGCAAAGACGGAGCCGCGCGGCTGCTCATTCGCGGATGTGCGACGCAGGCTTGCGATGGTATCGAAGCGATCGCGATCGAACGGGTCGACGGCACGCTGCCCCCGCGCGCCATCGTGGACGCGCTGTTCCAGCGAGGCTATCGGCGGCTGTTGATCGAAGGCGGGGCAACCACGGTGTCCTCGTTCATCGATGCCGGCGTCGTCGACAGGTTGCATGTGCTCGTGGCACCCGTGATCCTTGGATCTGGCAAGACGGGGTTGTCGCTCGCCCCAATCGAGCGGCTCTCCCACGCACACCGGCCCAAGACTGACGTGTATGTGCTGGCCGATGGCGACGTGCTATTTGATTGTCATCTCAAAGCCTGATGAACCGAAAGGCGCGACCATGCTCCGTAAGGATACGCCTCCGACGGCGTCGAAATCTGCCCATCTCGTATACTCACCAACCGCGCGGGCATTTCACTGGACCGTGGCAGCGCTGGTTGTGATCACTGCGCCGATCGGGTTCATCATGGCGGACCGGGGCGCGCGCAACGTCTGGGATGCGACCACAAATAATATGTACGCGTCGCACAAGGCGATCGGGGTGACGATTTTGTTGCTCATGGTGGCGCGCCTCACATACCGACTGATGCACGGGGCGCCGCGCTCCGAGCCGACGCTGACTTCGGCCCAAAAGGGCGTGAGCCATGCGGTGCATTGGACGATGTATCTGTTGCTGATCGCGGTGCCGATCGGGGGATATTACGGGATCGCCAAGTATCCAGCGCTCGATGTGTTTGGCGTGAAGCTGCCGAGCTTTGGGATTACGCCGGACGAGAAGTTCGCCGAAAAGGTGTTTGAGTTGCATGGCTTGGCTGCAACGGTGCTGTTGGCGCTTGTCGCGTTGCATCTGGCAGCGAATTTCCACCACACGTTCGTCAAGGGCGATGGCGTGCTGGCGCGGATGTGGCCGGGGGCTGGCGGGAAGTAAGTATGCTAGTCGCCCGCGTCGGCGGTGGACCCCTTGCGGAATTTGCCCTCGCCGACGTCGACGGTTGCCAAGTCGGCGTCGAATACGAGGCGCTTTTCACCGGCCACACAGACAAAGCGTTTGCCGCGCGCGCGGCCAATGAGCGTGAGGCCTGCTTTCTTGGCGAGGTCGACGCCCCACGCGGTGAACCCTGAACGCGACACCAGAATGGGAATGCCCATCTTGACGGTCTTGATGACCATCTCAGATGTGAGGCGGCCGGTGGTGTAGAACGTCTTGTCGCTGGCTTTGATGCCGTTCAAGAACATGTAGCCTGCGATCTTGTCGACGGCGTTGTGGCGGCCGACATCCTCCATATAGAGCAGCGGCGCGCCGCCCTTGCATAGCACGCAGCCATGGATCGCGCCGGCCTTCAGATAGAGGCTCGGCTCTGTATTGATTTTGCGGGTGAGGGCGTAGAGATCGCTGGTTTTCAGGCGTGCGCGGGGGTTCAGTTTCACGCGGTCGAACTCCTCCATCAGGTCGCCGAACACCGTGCCTTGGGCGCAGCCCGACGTCTGCGTCTTTTTCTTGAGCTTGTCCTCGTAGTCGGTTTTGCGCTTCGTGCGGACGACGATGGTTTCAATGTCGTCGTCATAGTCGATGGCCGTGATCTCATCGTCTGAGCGCAGCATGTTCTGGTTCAACAGGTAGCCGACGGCGAGCAAATCCGGGTGATCGCCGATGGTCATCATCGTCACGATCTCGCGTGCGTTCAGATAGAGCGTGAGCGCGCGCTCGGTGACAACGGTTGTCTCGATGCTGCGACCGTCGTGGTCAAGGCCAGCCACGGTCGACGACAGGCGGGGGTCGTCTGGGGTCGGGCGGACGGCGAATTCTTTCACGGATGTGCGTCCTGTTGTGACGGATGTTCGCTGCGCGAGAGAGGCTTTCGCTTGTGACCCCGGGTGACGGAGGGGCTCTTGCCCCTCACCCCAGCCGGAGGGGCGAGCCCCTGCCGACCACCCCGCAATCAAGCGCAGCCTGGCTAATCTCGCCTTCTTGGGACTTCATGTCTTATAACACGCAAAAAAGCGTGGGGAGAGATGCATGATGGGGCGCGTGGATCGGCGGCGGATTTTAGGTGCGGGCATGGGTGCAGCGGCTGGCGTGGCGGCGGGTGCGCTGGCGGCACCGGCGTTGGCGCAGGACGCGCCTGTCATCAAATGGCGGCTGACGTCGAGCTTTCCCAAGTCGCTCGATACCATTCACGGGGCAGCCGACGTGTTTGCCAAGGCCGTCAGCGACATGACGGATGGGAAATTTCAAATCCAGGTGTTTGCGCCGGGCGAAATCGTGCCGGGATTGCAAGCGGCTGACGCTGTGACCAACGGCACCGTCGAATGCTGCCACACGTCGTCGTATTATTATTGGGGCAAAGACCCGACGTTCGCGTTTGGAACGGCGGTGCCGTTCGGGCTCAACTGTCGGATGATGAATGCCTGGATGTATGAGGGCGGCGGGATCGACCTGCTCAATGCGTTTTATAAGCGCTACAATATCTACGGGTTGCCGGCCGGAAATACGGGCGCGCAAATGGGCGGGTGGTATCGCCGCGAAATCAAAGGGCCGGAGGACTACAAGGGGCTGAAAATTCGCATTGGTGGTTTTGGCGGGGCGGTGATTGCGCGTCTTGGCGCAGCGCCCGTGCAATTGCCGGGGGGTGAGATTTATGGCGCGCTGGAAAAAGGCGCACTTGATGCGGTCGAATGGGTTGGGCCCTACGACGACGAAAAGCTCGGGTTTCAGAATGTGGCTAAGTATTATTACTACCCCGGCTGGTGGGAGGGCCAGGCGATGCTGCATTTCTTCATCAATATCGACAAATGGAATGCGCTGCCAAAAACCTATCAGGCCATTATCAAGGCAGCGTCATCGCATGCCAATACGGTGATGACGGCGCGCTACGATATGCAAAACGCTGCGGCGTTACGGCGGCTCGTCAAGGGCGGGGCGGAATTGCGCACGTTCAGCGTCGAGACGATTGATGCGTGCTTCATAGCGGCCAACGACGTTTACGATGAGATTTCGGCTAAGAATGCAGATTTCAAAAAAGTCTATGAGGCGATGAAAGTCATCCGGCGGGAGAACTTCATGTGGTTCCAGGTCGCGGAAGCCTCCAGTGATACTTACATGATGATGCAGAGCCGGAAGGGCGCGCTTTAGGTTTGCGGACGCGTCAGTGGGACAGCAAGGTTCCGACGGCTGGCACCAGAACGAAGGCTGCAAAACACGCCGTGAGGATGAAGACTGCGATCACGAACGCAAAGAATTGCGCGCCAAATTCAAGCTGGTTGACGCTGTCGTAGGGTTCGTCATCTGGCGCTGGAAAGCGGTAGGAATAGCGCGAGGGGAATTTCAATTTGACGGGGATCGGGGCCTCCGTGCGGGACGTGCGGCGGGCGACGGCTGGAACAGTGGCTGGAACGGTGGCTCGAACGGTCGGTCGGCTCTTGGACATGCGAACTCCCGGCTGCGATCAGGGTGTTGTCTCGTCGTGGCGCGTTCGATGCGAGAAGCTACGCCAGTTTAACGGGTGCCGCTTGCGAAAGTTTCGCGCAATCGTGACGCGCCTCGAGCGTTTGCTGTGAACCCGGCCGCAGCGATCAGCGCGTGTCGGCCCCCGCACGCGCGGTGAACGACGTCACGACGAGCGGGAAAAAGTTATCCCCGGGGGCGAAATCGCGCGTAAGGTTGGCGTCACCTTTTTCCCATGGGGGACCGGTTCGCGAGCTGGGTTTGTCGGGGGAAGAAGGGTTCTAACGCGGTATCCGGGAACCCATCAGCTGGCCCGGATCGTGTGCAGGTTTCGCGTCAGTGAAACACGTTAAGCGCGGATCAACCGGACGGCAGACGGTCGCTTCGTTAGATCGCTGGTGGGGTGTTGCTGGATGGTCCGCGAGGGTTATTCGGCACCGGCCCAGATCCCCGAATTTTTGAAATGGTGAGGCCGGTCGATGCAACGCATCGCTCCGCGATGACCTGGGTAAGACGTGCTTTCAACCCGGCTTTGGACTCCACCCGCATCCCCCGTTTTATCGCTCCGAGCTGGAAAGCTGCGGGG
>JBBRKD010000160.1:0-5313 GCA_038218255.1 Hyphomicrobiales bacterium
CTGTGCGAGCGGCGTGCCCGTCAGCGCGTTGAAAGTCTTTGCGCAGTCCTTGCAGCGATAGCGCTGCAGGCCCGCTTGAGAACTCCAGCCGCCCACGTGCCTGGAGCCGCAATGACCGCAACACGCATCGGCGCTGAAACGCGTGTCGATCATCACCACCGCTTCGCTCATGGGCAGACGCCCTTTGAGAGCCGCGATCAACGCCTCGCGCTGAACCACAGACAGATCACCCAACTGCGCGATAAGCTCCTGAAATTCTTTGCCGTTCATCTGAAGCTCTCCTGTCCCGAATCACAGGATCAAGATGCCTCAACTTCAAGGCCGAACAGAGCCCCGAATGATCACTAGCAGGCCGCTGAAAAAGCAGCCGCTCCAGAACCCTATGCTGTCGATGTCTGTTTTGAAAGGTTGGCGTTCGGACTGCGGGTTTGGGCCTTTGGCTTCAGGCGGCCAGCAGGTTCGGTAGTTTGGCGAGATTGTAGGCGGCCATCGTCAGCGTGAACTGCGCTCGTACACGGGCAAGGCCGCGGAGCATAGTCTTGCGGATCGGCCCGATCGTCTTGCCCCAGCCGAATGCTTCTTCGATCTGCTTTCGCTTCTTTTGACTGATGGCGTAGCCGGGATGCCGCGTCGTCCGGCCGTCGATGGCCGAACCTTTTTTCTTGGCGGCGACGTGCGGCGTCACGCACATAGTCTTCAATTCAGCCACGAAGCCTGCATCGTCGTTGCCCTTGTCGGCGCCGAGCGTCAGCCGTCGGGTCGAGCCGGGATCGACGCGATGATACATCTCGAGTGCGGCCACCCGTTCGCCGTGTCCGTCGGCGTGGGTCATCTCGGCATCGACCGCAAAACCGTTGCGGTTCTCCATTAGCGCATGCCCCATGAAGCACAATTGCGCGGACTTGCCTTTGCCCTTGCGGAACAGCCGCGCATCGGGATCGGTGATCGAGGCGTGCGTCGCATTCGACCAGACGGTTTTGCGAAAATCGCGCTCGATGTTGCGACCTACGGCATCGGTCGATTGGGTCGTGTTCGTCATCTTGGCCGCTCCGCTGGTGGTTTCAGGTGTCGCTGTATTGCTTGTGTTTCCCGCCGGTGGCGCATCAGGCGGCGGGGGCGACGGAGGAGCCGTTTCGTCAGACGGCACGGCACGGGTCTCGGTCGGTTTCGGCTTGAAGCTCTTGAACGAAGCCCAGGCTTCGACGAGCGTGCCATCGACGGAGAAATGATCGTCCGACAGCAGCGGCGCGACCTTCTCATGCGCCAGGATCGCGGCCATCAGCTTGCGCGCGATGTCCGTCGTTAGCAGTCGGTCGCGGTTCTTGGAGAACACGGTCGCCACCCACGCGGGTTCGTCGATGGAAAGCCCGACGAACCAGCGGAACAAAAGATTGTATTCCAACTGCTCCATCAGTTGGCGTTCAGAGCGGATCGAGAACAAGATCTGCACCAGCGCCGCGCGCAGCAAGCGCTCGGGCGCGATCGACGGACGGCCTTCACCTGCATAAAGCCGGTTGAAATCAGCGTTCAGGCTGGCCAGCGCCGCATCGACGACAGCCTTGATCTTGCGCAGCGGATGCCGCGCCGGCACCCGATCTTCGAGGTTCACGTAGCTGAACAACGACCCGTTCTGCTCATCCGATCCGCGCATGCTGGCCCCCTCGACTTGGAGACCAAACGGGATCATATTCGTCAAACCACGTCGAGCAGTCAGTTTTTCAGCGGCCTGCTAGTGGGCGTTCTAATAGGGGCTGTTGGCTCACGTCCGGCAAGGAGCGTGTGGTGGCGAGTAGCGGCGAGCGTTGGACAATTTATGAATCTGGCGTGCCCCCGATCTGATTCTACGAATGACGTTCACCACGCAGCAAGAGCTGCACCTACGTGATCGTCGTAAAATTAAAAAGCTATTTCAATAACATAGTGGTTCGCATTTTCATCCTGTCCGGCGCGCCAAAAGTTGATAACAGGATGATATCCTGCATTTTGTAAAGCGTGACTGCAGGATGCATGTTCGCGACCCGTTTTCGATGGCCGTGTCACGCGTGTCGTTCGGTGCCCAACGTCATGAACAAGCAGCGCACCGCAACTTCTCTGATAGCTGCCGCGCTGAAAATGCCTACTTTGATGGCGCGCCACGAGACTGATCCTTGTGAGGTTCGGCGATGGGCGTAGCGGGCACCGCCATCATCACGACGGGCGCAATGGCCGGTCGATAATCGTATTTCTGGCCGTCCGCGAAAACGATGGTGCCTGCCCAATCGGCGATTTTCTGATCCAGTGCCCATGCACGGCGCGCCAGACTATCGAGATCGATGCTGTGGGCGCCGACATTCAATTCGAGAGTGCGGACGAACCGCATTTCCTGTCTATCGAATCCGAGCCCCGGCACGCTAGCGCGTAGATGCTGGCTGCCGGTGCACAGCGAGAACTGCTTCAGGGGATCCGCTTCACTGACCCATGAAATCGTGCCCCACAACGGCTGCGCTTGACCAGTGATCCTGGCGACTTCGTTGTTGATGTGCTGGACGTAGTGACGGAGCGGTTCCACGGCGCTCGTGCCGTTCTCGAAAACGCGGAAGTCAGGCTCGTTTTTCGGCAATATTGGCGCGCGGTTGATCAGGAGCCGGATGCGTTGAGTGGCGTCGATCATTGACCATGCATCGGCGACAACCTGGATCACGACGCTCGCTGGCGCGCCGTTCTGCCAATCCACCTCGAAGGTGCGCAGAGTGGATTGAGCACGGCCGTGACACAATTGAACGGTGGCGAACGCGTACCGCAGTCCGTCGAGGCAGAGCAACAGTTGTTGAACGCGGTTCGGATCGTCTTCCTGGCGTCGCTCGGTCATGCCGAATGGTTAACAGATTCGATGCCACCATTGATAACGAAGGCTGCATCCACAAGAGTACGGACAGCGCAGAACTTATAGCGCAATTACAACAACATAGGTGTTCGCACTTTTATCCTTTCCGGCGCGCCATGTTTCACGGCAGTTTCACAGGGTTGTTGCGATAATCGCAATTGCTCCAGGTCGCATATAGGTCGCAAATCGGGGGCGTGCTAACCCCGCGTCGCTTCTTCTCTGGCTGCTTTCCCCAAAATCGATGTCCGCATGCCGACGTGATTGGGTTTGGCCTGCTCGGTTATGCGCTGGAGATGGCGTGCGGCTCGAAGCTCGCCATGCAGATTGATGCGGCTCACGCTCCGCTGCTGGCGCACGCCGCCGAGTTTGTCCAAGGCGGCCCGACGCCATGCCGCTGTGGCAGCGCCCCGTGCTGTGCGATCCGCAAACGTCAGGCGGATTGGTCGTTGCGGTCGCAGCCGACCGTGCTCGCGCCGTGCTGGCAAAAACCCAAGCAGCCGGTTTCGCACGCGCAGTCATTGTCGCTCATCCGGAGGTAGGTGGGGCGGGGCTGGTGGTGGGCTGATCGGGGGCGCGTCGAGCGGTTCCGTCGACGCGACTCTATTGATGCAGCGGGTTTCGGGTGGGGCTTGCAACTGCCCACAGTATCCTACGCTGACGGGTGAACACCAGCTATCGGGGCTCCCGCAACATCGCCCAGAATTGCAATCCGTGGTTTGGAACAACCTCAGCGCTCACGACATCAAAGCCATGCTTCCGATAAAGCGCCACGTTCCCTTCGGCCGCAGTTTCGAGGTAGCAAGGGGTGCCTACCTCATCACAGCGAGCTAATAACGGTTGGATCAATTTTCCCGCGATGCCTTGCCCCTGAAACGCTGGGTCTGCCCCCAGCAACCACAGGTACCACGGTGGGCGGCGGCAATGGGCTCTGGCAATCTCACGTTCGTGCACCAAATCCATGTAATTCACAATATCTAAGGTCCGCTGTTGCGCTTCACCGCTAAACTGTAGCAGCGCCTGCGGTAGTTCGAAACCCGTGCCCAGCATTCGCCAAAAGGTGACTTTCTCGTTCCCCGGACCCAGCCAACATGCCACCGCGTTCACTGCCGGGGTCGTGGAGACTTCGCCATAGATCAGGCTATACCGGATCAGAGCGTCCATTAGAATTGGCAGCGATCTTGCGCGATCAACGTCGTCGGGAAAGATGAGAGTAAACATAGGGTAGCCTTGGAAGGCTCTTGCCAGCACACCGCTAGCTTGAGCTATCTGCGACTCCATCAAGCGCACCGGTGCGTTGGCCTCCGTTCCCGCTCCTTTCATTCATCCATCTCCGCTTAGACAATTCAAGACTTTTGGACGGACCTCGCGGATGTTGTTGTCTCCGAAAGTTCATCGCTCCAACATGACGACGCTCATTAACAATAGCCGTTGTCACAGTTTTCTGATCATTTGAGTCTGGATGCGACGCGCTTCCATCAGACAAAAGCCAGATCGACGGGCGGCCTTGAGCCCCGGTGCGGATGTTGCACCGTTTGCTGACATTGGGACGGCAATCCCGGTGATAAATCCAGAAGCCATTAAAGCACACTAGCAACGATAATCCGAGTTGCTGGATGTCTGGATGCGACCCACCCCGTTTCCATCCCCTTCGTCTGGCCTCGCCAGTGGCGCACGCGCTCTATCAAGCCTCGCACCTCTCCCTTCCCCCCTTCGCTTACCCATCGCATCTCAGCGCCTGGGTGCTGCCGATTTTTAGGCGGGCGCGGACGGCGCGTGACAGTGCGTCCACGGCGATGGTCAGGATCGCCATGGCGATGATGAGCACCACGGCACGGTCGAGACGCAGTTCTGAGATGGCGCTGTCGATGTGGAAACCGAGCGTCTTCACGCCGAGGATGCCGAGGATGGCGCTTTCACGCAGGATGATTTCCCAGCGGTAGAGGCACAGCGCGAGGAACGGCCCATAGAGCCGCGGCAGCATTTCGTAGGCGTAGAGGTTGAGCCCGCGCGGGGCATCGGGGCGCAGCGTCATGGCGAGGTCGGTCGCTTGACGGCCCGTCAGGTGGGCGATGATGGCAGCGTTATGCAGGCTTAACGCGAGAATGGCTGGCAGCATCGAGGGGCCAAACATCTGCAAGAATAGATAGGCCAGCATGTATTCAGGCGTCGACCGGCCCACGACCAGTGCGGCGTGGCCGACGGTGGCCCCGACGGCGCCCGTAAACCGGCGCACGACCAGCGGAAAGATGAGCAGTGCGAGGACGCCGGTCAGGGCCAGCGTGATCTGGCCGACGACCAGCGTGGCAACCATTCCCGGCCCGATCTGGCTGGTCGCCAAGGTGGCAAACCACGTGCTCGTCTTGCCCCAGGTGGCCGCCTCCCAGATGGAGCCCATCCGCACTGGGGCGGGCACAATGTCATGGGTGAGCAGCGTCCACACGCTTGAGCCA
>JBBRKD010000161.1:0-5305 GCA_038218255.1 Hyphomicrobiales bacterium
CTCGTCGTTGATCGGGCCGGGTGCGTGTTGCTGTTCCGCTTTGTGGCGAGCGATGGCCGCACGTTCTGGGCAACCGTTGGCGGTGAACTGGAGCCGGGCGAAGACTTTTCGGCTGGCGCCCGGCGCGAACTGTTTGAAGAGACCGGGATCGTCACAGAGCCCGGTCCCGAGATTGCCTATCAGGAGAGTAATTTCATTACTCTCGAAGGCGAGCCGGTTCGTGGCATCGAGCGTTTTTTTCTGGTGCGGGTCACAGACCGCCGCTTGAGTTTTGCTGCCCACACGCCGCTTGAGCGCAGCGCGGTCCTCGAGCACCGCTGGTGGGCCATCGCGGAACTCGCTGCTGCCGCCGACCCGGTCTATCCCGCAGATTTGGCTGATCTGCTGCGCCGACATGTCCCTTCAGCGGGGCCTTGAGGCCGTAGCGCGCGGCCCATCGCTCGCATAAAGTTTATGAGATGACAGCACCCGCATCCCTCACCATCGCGCTCGCGCAGCTCAACCCGATCGTCGGCGATCTCGCCGGAAACGTTGCCAAGCTGCGGGCGGCGCGCGCTCAGGCCGCCCAGCTCGGTGCTGACCTCGTGGTGTTTTCTGAGTTGTTCCTCACCGGCTATCCGCCCGAAGACCTCGTGCTGAAGCCAGCCTTTCAAGCCGCAAGCCGGGCAGCGCTTGATGATCTTGCGGCGACCATGGGCGAGGGGCCAGCAGTCCTCGTCGGCACGATCTGGGTCGAGGGTGGCAAGCTCTATAACGCGGTCGTGTTGCTCGACGGCGGGAAAATCGCAGCCGTTCGGACTAAATACGACCTGCCCAACTACGGTGTGTTCGACGAGAAGCGGGTGTTTGCAGCCGGGCCGTTGCCGGGGCCGATCGCGTTCCGGGGCGTGCGCATCGGCGTGCCGATTTGCGAAGACATCTGGACCGACGAAGTGTGCGAGTGCCTCGCTGAGACGGGCGCTGAACTGCTCATCTCGCCCAACGGCTCGCCGTTTGACTGGAAAAAGCCCGACGTGCGCATGAACATCGCGGTTGCCCGCGTCACCGAGACCGGGTTGCCGCTCGTCTATCTCAACCAGATCGGTGGCCAGGACGAACTGGTATTTGACGGCGCATCCTTCGTGTTGAACGCCGATTGCTCGCTGGCGGTGCAGATGCCAGCCTGGCGGGAGGCGTTGACCCTCACGCACTGGACGCGGACTGCGGTTGGTTCGTCGGCTGGATCGGGGGCTGGATCGGGGGCTGGATCGTCGGCTGGATCGTCGGCTGGATGGACGTGTGCGCCGCACACGCTCGAGCCCATCCCCGAAACCGAAGCGTCGGCCTATCAGGCGTGTGTGCTCGGGCTGGCTGATTATGTGACCAAGAACGGGTTCCCTGGCGTGGTGCTGGGACTATCGGGGGGCATCGATTCCGCGCTGGTGGCTGCGATCGCCGTCGATGCGCTGGGCGCTGATCAGGTTCATGCGCTGATGATGCCATCGCGATTCACATCAGACGACAGTTTGCACGATGCAGCAGACTGTGCGCGGGCACTCGGCATCCGCTACGACAAAGTTGCGATTGAACCGGCGGTCGAAGCCTTCAAATGGAGCCTCAAACCGCTGTTTGAAGGCCGCCCGAACGATATCACGGAAGAAAACATCCAAAGCCGGGTGCGCGGTTCGACGCTGATGGCGATCTCCAACAAGTTCGGCGCGATGGTGGTGACGACCGGCAACAAGAGCGAGATGAGCGTTGGCTATGCGACGCTCTATGGCGATATGAATGGCGGCTACAACCCGATCAAAGATCTCTACAAGATGGAGGTTTACCGGCTGTCGCGGTGGCGCAATGGGCATGTGCCGGTCGGCGGCCGGGGGCCTGCCGGTGTGGTGATCCCGGAGCGGATTTTGACAAAGGCGCCGACGGCTGAGCTGCGCGACAACCAGACCGATCAGGACAGCCTGCCACCCTATGAGGTGCTGGACGATATCCTCATGTGTCTCGTCGAGCGCGAGATTCCGCTGGCTGACATCGTCGCGCGCGGGCATCCAGCCGAGACCGTGGCGCGGATCGCGCGGCTGCTCGACATCGCCGAGTACAAGCGGCGGCAGGCCGCACCCGGGGTGAAGATTTCAGCGCGCAATTTCGGTCGCGACCGCCGCTATCCGATCACCAACCGGTTCCGCGAAAGCTTTGTTGCACCCGTCCAGCGCTCAATGGCTACGGGGGGCGAGCCGGACGCGCGCATTGCCACCCCGCGGGCCGATGGGGACGGAGCGTCTTAATTTGGCTGGCTACGCGTTCGGCGACGGGTCCGCACGCAACAAAGTTTTAGCGGATCGTGACGCGGACGGCGGCGCGGGCGGCCTTCTCGTCCTTGGTGTCGAGCTTGGCGTCTTTAACCGGATTGGCCCTGGCCGCGCGTGCCTTGCGCAAGGCTTCGGCATCGAGCGCCAGATAGGTCTGGAGGTAGTTCTCGTAGTTGCCGAGCACGGTAAACCGCTGGCGCTCGTAGTCGGGTTCAGTCCCGGGGGCATATTTAGCACCTAGCCTGCAAGAGCCGACGACCGTCTCGGCACCGGGGTCCTTCATACGGAATTGATAGGGCGCTTTCTCGTTCGGCACGGCCAACACCGCGCGCGGCGACACGAGGTTGTCGGCGTCGAACTCGTTTGGAAACAAGACGGTCGCCTTGCCGGTTGATGCGACGCTGACGAGCGTCAGAAAGCAGGGCTGGGACGGCTGGACGTAGACCGTCATGAGGTCGCCTGGCTGATAGACCGGCTTGTCGGTCCAGAGCGCGAGCCGCAGGCTCGGCGGGGGCGGCGGGGGCGCACCGGGGCCATCTCCGGGGTCGGTCGTTTGCGTTTTGACGGCGGCCAGCAGGCGATTGGCTTCGGATCTTGAGAGCAGTCCCTGGCGCAGGCGGGGAACGAGCGAACGCTCAGTGAGGGTGACGCCTGCCAACTTTTCGTCAAAGGCTTGCGGCGTCGAGACATCCTCAGCTGCAAGCGACGCCAGATTGACGGCCAGCGTGTAGCGCCGCGCGAGCGCTGCAACCGGTTCCAGTCCGTGGATTGACAGATCGGGGTCGATGGCCGCCTGGATCATGGCACGGCGAAACCGATAACCGTCGTCGTCGAGAACGCGCAGCCAGTCGTTGCCAGAATCATAGGCCGACGCCGCGAGATCGCGCACCTCGCGTGTCCCGGTGAAGCGCTCGCTTGCCACGTGTGATCGCATGGCATCGGTGAAGGGTTTCAGGCCGGACGCGTGGCAGCTGATGCATGCAAGGCCCGCGACGGTCGGGCCAGGACTGTGGGCCGGGTCGACTTCGAGCCGGGGGCTCACTTGATCAAGACGACGGCCATCGGGGTCTATGATCGCATAGCCAAGGAACCCGTTGGGGAGCGTGAAGATCGCCCGGCGGCCATCGGCGCGAAACTGCGCGCGCTCAGGCGCGCCCCGGATGCCGCCGAGTGGTCGATCGAAAATGTCACGCTCGCCTGAACCGTCGATAAAGTCGTTGACGATCCACAGCCTTCGGGTGTCGGCCTGATGGCGTTCGATGACGCGCGGGCCGCGTGTCAGCAGGCTCGATTTGAGCCCAGCGCGCATGGTTCGCACAGCGCCCGGCTCGCCTTCTCTGGGGATGCCGAGAAGGCGGCTCAGTTCGTCAAGCGATGGGGGCAACCCGAGCAGTTCGGCGTAGAACGGGGCTTGAGAAGCGGCATAGGCGAGCCAGTCGCCCCGGATCGGGCGCGGAATGCCGCCAGGAGGGGTCACGGTTCCGGCAAGGTCGAGGGCGATCGCCTTTGGCTCGGCGCGGGCGAGCGCATCCCAGTGTTCAGCCACCCAGCCGATGTCTGACAGCTTGAACGCGAGGATGGACTTTGCAGCGTCGACAGGCGTCAGCGCAACCGGTTGGGCCCCCCAGGACAAACTGTTGAGTAGCTTGGCGACGGCTTGCCGGTAGGCCTCCATCTCCACGGCGGTGGCGCAGGCGTTTGCAAGATGCGCCAACGAGACAAAACGCAGCTCGGTTGCCGCAGCTTCGCCAGCAGCCGTCACGCTCGCCTCAAGCGCTGCGCGGACGTCGGCACTGGACACGCGGAGCGTTGATGCGCACGTCGCGGGAGCTGGTGGCAGCTCCTCGATCCACGTCCGCACGCGCTGAATGTCGTCGGGCGCTGGCCATCTTGGATCGCCCAGATCGATGGGGCGATGGTGGTCGACGAGCATTTGATACAGCGTGGAGGCGTCTGGCTCCCCGCGACGGACGAGGTGGGGTTCGCGTGCGAGCGCGTCGAGATCGAGAATATTGGCAAACGAGCCCCCGGCCGCGGCTCCGGTCAGTTTGCCGGATTGATGGCAGTGCGCGCAATTTGCGTCGAACGTGGCGAATACCTGCGCCAGACGGGGATCTTGGGGTGGCTGCAACCCTGAGGCCGCCTTTGGCGACGCAGACGGCGCTGGCGCAAGGGGTGTGGCCACGCCAGCAGCCGACGGCTCGGCGATGGATGGCTCGTCCGGCGGCTGGGACTGTGGCAGGAGCTGGGGCTGGGGCTGGGGCTGGGATTGAGGCAGGATCTGGGCGGACGGCAGCTGTTCGACAGGCTGGGCTTGTTGCGACGGCTGCTGGGCCGGCTGTTGGGTCGGCTGGCTCGGCTGGGTCGGCTGTGGCGTTGGTTGGCGCGTTGGTGGCCGGGCGTTCGCGGCAAACGACAGGCCGACGATGGCAACCAGACTGAGCGCGGTTGTGAAAGCTGCGCGCGCCATCCGGCCCGCTGGTCGTGCGCGCTCAGGGGGATTAGCGAACATATCAGCGCCCGTCGCCATGTGGTCCCTTCGGTCAGACGTACACCCTCACGGGAGCGTTAACGGCCGACGGGCTCTCGCGCCAGTCCCTATCGTCGTTGCGAGGCCTGAGACATGGCGCGCAGGGCCCCGCGAAAGCGGTTCGGAACGAGGGAAGGCGGGCCATTTGCTTTAAGTTGGGACGATGGTTTACCAATTCGAAGGACAAGTAAACAACACGTAAACTTAAGTGATTCGTTGTTAACGACGTCTTTCGTTTGGAATGGACTAACAAGGCGTTACTGGTTATTACTGTATCAACGACGAAGCAACAGGACGTTCCCCGCAACCTAGGCATCAAGTCATGGACCTTGACCACGCCAAGACTTTAGATCAACCCGCTTCCGCCTGGGCCCGCACGGGAATGCTCATCTGTTTCGCTGTTGCCGCTGGCATCTTGATTGCGTCACTCTCGATGCCGAACCACACGAAAGACAACGGTCAAAGCACGCTCCTGCAACGG
>JBBRKD010000162.1:0-5294 GCA_038218255.1 Hyphomicrobiales bacterium
ACAAGATTGCCTGCGATGATAAGATCGGTGCCGATGACCGAGGGGGTGCCGGTCCGGCCGTTGGCCGCTGGACGTGGAGCTGGTGTGGCGAGCGGCGTTGGCGGCGCACCCATTTTTGGGAAGTCCGCATCCGGCTTTTTAAAATTCGGTAACATGGTTTGCCCCTGCTCGCTCAAGTCTGCCCGGTGTGGAACGCTAAGTTCGACGTATAAAGTCTGTATGTCGTCGGACAATACGGTTCAATCTTAGGCGACAACTGTTCCCTACAGCGCGTCTTGGCTAGCATACTTCGCAACGGTGGTCATCCATGGAACACTTCCCTTTGCGCCATTAGGGAGGCCCTGTGGCACGCTCGTCCTCCCGCCGATCGTGCGGCCACGGCATCGGCGAACCCCGGGCGGTTATTTCATGGCTTTGGCAGCAGCCAGTACGTCTTGCGCGTGACCTGGCACTTTGACCTTGCGCCATATCTTTACAATTTTGCCCTTCGGGTCGACCAGGAACGTCGAGCGCTCGACGCCCATGTATTTTTTCCCATACATGGATTTCTCGACCCAAACCCCGTAAGCGGTCGCGGCAGTTTTTTCTTCGTCGGCTGCTAAAGCGATGGTGAGGTCGTGTTTTGTCTTGAACTTGGCATGGCTGTTCGCGCTGTCGGGGGAGACCCCGATCAACGTGACGCCAGCTGCCTTGAAATCATCAACAAGACAGGAGAAATCCTTCGCCTGGGTGGTGCACCCAGGGGTGTCATCCTTAGGATAGAAGTAGACTACGACGGGATGCCCTTTGAAGGTGGATAACTTCAACGTGTCGCCGGTATCGCCGGGCAATGCGAAATCGGGTGCCTTGTCGCCGTCCATCAACATCGAGGTGCCTTTCTTTTGTCTCTTTTGGTCAACCTTGTCACCGCTTACGCCTGGGGTGCGCCGACGGTTCTTGCCGAACGGCTGCGCCGGACTTGGGGTCCGTCCTGAGCTTAGTGCATAAATTGGGCGCATCGGCAGGGATACGATGGCGGGTTCGGATAGAGGGGGCAGCGGGGTACGGCAATGACTGGACGAAAGGAACCCGCCGTGCGTCATGACTCTATGAGATTGGTGCGTGGTGCTGAGCAAACCATACCCCTGAAGGCAAAGCGCATTTTCAGCGAGAGGAACCGTCGTTGGCTGACGTGACCGCCCGGCGTGTGCGGCCAAAGGCACCGCTCCCGCGCCGCACGCCGGGAAACACCGGCAGCGTTGCACTGTCGATCCTCGGTCATTTTTGCGTTGTGTTGCTGTCTATCGCGATCTTCGCGATGGCAACGTTCGGTGTCCTCTATGTCCGGATTTCACACGGACCGGTTTCGATCAAGTTTTTGAGCGGCCAGATCGAACGCGGGATCACGGCCGAGCTTTACGGCCTTCAGGTACAGATTGATGACGCACTGCTGGCGTTGTCCAGCAAGGGAACCGTCGAGCTGAGGCTCGCCAATCTGCGCTTGATCGAGCGCGATGGCGACGTTGTCGCGACCGTCCCCGCTGCAGCCGTGGAAGTGTCACGGCTGGGTCTGTGGGCTGGCAAGCTCGTGCCGTCGCGGATCGATATCATCGATGCCCGTATTTTCCTTTTTTACAATGAAGCGCGCGGTCTTTCTCTGAGTTTTGCCCGCGAAGAGAGCCTTTCGGCGCCACAAGGCGCACCCTCGGCGAATGCCGAAAGCACGCGTCACGTCGATCTGGCGGCAATCCTCACGCAAGCCTCGGGCCAGGTCCGAAATCGCGCCGATGCGTCGTCCTATCTGACGCAGATCGGTGTGCGCGACGGCGTTGTCATGCTCGACAATCTCGGCGTCAGAAGCGAGTGGCGCGTGATCGACGGCGCCATCTCGTTCGACCACACGAAGTTCGACCAAACGAAGACTGGCAGCGCGATCACGGGCGAAGCCACGATCGCGTCGGAGCGCGGGCCGTGGACCCTCACCGTCAAGACGGGTGACGGCGAACAGACCACCGGCGTCACAATCGAGGCAAGTGTTCGCGATCTTGTGCCCCGCACGCTGGGAGTGGCGATCCCACAGTTGAGTTTGCTTGAGACGCTTGATGCTCCCATTTCGGCGGAAGCGCACCTTGAGGTCACGGCCGCGGGCGCGCTCGCCCGTGGCCGCATTGCGGTGGATTTGGCGCGCGGTCAGGTGCATTTGCCAGCGGTCGCCGATGTCCCGTTTTCTATCGACAGTGGACGTCTGGCGCTTTCGTACGATGGTGCGGCACGTCGGCTCGACCTTGCTCCGTCAACGCTGACCTGGGGTAACAGCCGCGTGACGATCGGCGGGGTCGCCATTGCTCAGCAGGGCGACCCGGCAAAGACGCCGTGGGCTTTCGATTTTGCCACCAAAGGCGGGCAGTTGACCGCAGAAGAGTTCGGCGCTCCAGAGCTCGCCATTGAACAAGGCGTGTTGAATGGTATTGCCGTGCCAGCGACGGGTGAGGTTCAGATCGCCCGGCTCGCTTTCAAGGCTGGAACAACACAATTCGAAAGCTCGGGGCATTTCATTGCCACTAGCCGCTTACAAGAAGGCGGGGCGACCTTTGGCGCAACGCTTGGCGCGAGCTCGGCCGATGCCTTGAAGGTCTTGTGGCCGCGCGCGCTTTCCAAAGGGGCCCGCACTTGGGTCGGAACTCGAATTCAAAAGGGCACGATCAAGGGAGCTGACCTGCGCTTCGTCAGCGGGTCTTTCGCGCGGGCTGGAGGCCCCCCGGTCGGCGGACCGATCGACGTTGCGCCCCGTCGGCTGACGCTCGCCATGGAGGCGTCCGACATCGTTGCCGTGCCGCTGCAATGGCTACCGCCGGTCGAGGCTCCGCGTGCGCTGATCCGGCTCGAGAACGACGTCATTGATATTACAGTGCCCGATGCCATCGTCGCTCTTGCGCCGAACAAGCGTATTTCGGTGAAGGCTGGTCGGTTTTACGCCAACCGGTTGGACCAGGTCGATCCCGTCGCCGAGATCACCTACCGGACGGTTGCGCCACTGGTTCCCATATTGGAAATCCTTGATCTTAGTCCGCTGCGGTTGTTGCGCGCGAATGGCATCACGACTGATGGCATCGACGGCAAGGTCGACGGGCAGATGCGACTGCTCGTGCCACTCATCGCCGATCTTGACGCAAAAGATGTCAAGATCGAAGCGAAGGCCAAGGTCTTCGACGGCCGGGCCAAGCAAGTCGCGGGTAGTTTCGACGTGCAGGGCGCGACGATCAACGTCGATGTGACGGACGCAGCCGTCGGTGCCACGGGTGATCTGTTGGTCAACGGCGTTCCCGTGAAACTCGGATGGCAGCGGTTGCTCGAAGATACCGGCGAAAAACAACCCCCGCTCAGGCTATCGGCGGTCCTCGACAATTCCGACCGCACTCAGCTCGGGATCGACGTCAACCATATTGTCCAGGGCGAGGTCCCGGTCGATGTCTTGATCGAAAAAGGCGGACCGGATGCCCCGTCGATCAAGCTCAGAGCGGATCTGACGAACGCCGACATCGCGCTTGAAAGCATCGCGTGGCGCAAACCACCAGGGCGTCCCGTGACGCTCGGCGCCGACATCGTCAAGGGAAAAACCGCCAAGTTCGAATTGCAAAATCTTAAAGTCGCAGGCGAAGACGTCGCCATCGAGGGTTGGGCGGCTATCGGCCAGGACAACAGGTTGCGCGAGATCCATCTCCCAGCTTTCACGCTCAACGTCGTGACGCGGCTCGACATCCAAGCCACCCTCCGCACGGACGCCGCTGACAAGCTGGGCGTTTGGAATGTCAAAGTACGCGGCTCAAATTTCGACGGCCGTGATCTCTTTCGATCGCTGTTTTCAGTCGGGCCGATTTCAGAGCGGCCAGCGAAAGGCGTGAAGCCCGGCGCGGGCATCGACGTCGATGCGGAAGTTGAAAACGTGATTGGGCATCAGGACGTTTCGCTGCGCGGCTTGAAGTTTAAGATGTCAAGGCGTGCCGACAAGATCACGATGCTTGATGCGCGCGGCACGCTTGACGGCGGCGCACAGGTGATCGTCCAGATGAACCCCGTCGCTGGCGAACCGCGTCGGCTGCTCGCGGATACCACGGATGCCGGGCAAGCGCTTCGGTTGATAGGGTTTTATCCCAGTATGCAATCGGGACGGGCGCGGCTCGAAGTGAACGTCGACGGTCGAGGTCCTGCCGAAAAGACAGGCATTCTATGGGTCGACGATTTCCGCGTGTTGGGCGACCCTGTCGTGAGCGAGGTGCTGGGAGCAGCGGCTGGCCCCGGGGAGGAGCCAGCAGCGCGCGGTCCGCGCCGCAAGACGCAGCAGCGCGAAGTGTTCGACTTTAACAACATGAAAGTGCCGTTCTCGATCGGCTATGGGCAATTCGTGATCGAAAACGCCTACGTGCGCGGACCTCTGCTCGGCGTGAACGTGGTCGGTAAGGTCGATTTTAAATTGAAGAGCTTGAATCTTGGGGGCACGTATATCCCGCTGCAGGGTCTGAACAATGCGCTGGGAGATGTGCCGCTGCTGGGTGCGTTGGTGTCGGGGCCGAAGGGTGAAGGGGCGTTTGGCATCACGTTTGCCGTCCAAGGTCCGATGGCGTCACCTCAGGTGCTGGTCAATCCGTTGTCGCTCGTCGCGCCGGGGATCTTTCGCGAGATGTTCCAGATGACGAACCCCAATCCGAAGGTTGTCCCGCGCGACGAAAAGGGACCGGTCCAGCCCGTTGAGAAGAGGGTGCGCGCGTCGACGCCGGGTTCGGTCGAGCCTGAACGGGCGAAAGGCGGCCCCGTCACTGGAACGCGGAAGCCGGACGCGGCCCCCGATACGGTTGATGGCTGGTCGTCACAGACGGCACCGCAGGCGGGGCCAAAGCCGAACAAGAAATGACGGCGCGCGTTCAGTGTGGGTTGTTAAAAGTCTCGGGATTGAAAGTCTCGGGATTGAAAGTCTCGGCGGCTGAAAGTCTGGGCGGCTGAACGTCTGGGGGAGTTTAATCGTGTTGCGTGTGAGCGTGCGTTGGCCGGGGACTTGGCGATGGGTGCTGGTCACTTTAAGTCTCGTGACGGCCACCCTGACGGCGGCTCAGGCAAACGAGCGCAAGCTGACGGTGTTTGCTGCCGCAAGCCTCAAAACTGCGCTCGACACGGCAGCGGCCGACTGGGCTCAGACGTCTGGGCGGCCGGTCGCCCTGTCGTATGCGGCGAGTTCGGCTCTCGCCAGGCAGATCGAGCAGGATGCGCCGGTAGACATTTTCATTTCCGCCGATCTCGACTGGATGGCCTATCTTGAGGCA
>JBBRKD010000163.1:0-5274 GCA_038218255.1 Hyphomicrobiales bacterium
GTATTGACCAGCATGACGCCGTATTGATTGAGCAACGGCTTGTCGCCTTCGACGACGATTTTGTAGTCGCCCTTGTTTTTGAAGCTGATCCACGTCGCGCGGTCGGTGAAGGTATAGGCGCCCATGCCAACGGCGGCGTTGAGCGTTGGACCCATGCCGGTGCCGGTGGCGCGGTACCAGGTGCCGGTTGCGGCCTTCACGTCGATGTCGGTTTTTTTCCAGAGCGAAAGTTCGGCCTTGTGCGTGCCGCTGTCGTCGCCGCGCGAGGCGAACGGTGCCTTGTTCGCTTCGATCGCTTTGAGGGCTGCGATCACGTCCTTGCTGCCTGCAATCTTGGCTGGGTCGGATGCGGGGCCGACGATCACAAAGTCGTTGTACATTACGTCGAAGCGCTTCACGCCGAAGCCACCGGCGATGAACTTGTCTTCGTCGGCTTTGGCGTGGACGAGGACCACATCACCGTCGCCGTTCTGGGCGTTCTTGAGGGCTTGGCCCGTGCCGACGGCAACAACGCGCACGTCGATGCCGGTCTTGGCCTTGAAGGCTGGGAGAAGATAACCAAACAGGCCTGAGTCTTGGGTCGATGTGGTCGACTGGAGAAGGATCGATTTCTGCGTGGTGGCTGCCGCAGGCGCGGGTGCCTTCTGGGCGTCCTGGGCGAAGACAGGCGTGATGGCTGTGAGGGTAAGCGTCAGGGCCGAAAGCAGAGCTAAGGCGTGGCGGCGGTCCATTGGGCGGGCTCCATGCGAAACGATCGTTATGTATGCTCATGCATATCGATCGATCGCAAAGGAGGCAAGCCGTCAGGCGTGGGCGGGAACGAGTGCGGCCTTGGTTTCAGCGAACGCCCAATCAAGCCAGGGCGTGAGAGCGGCCACGTCGGCGGCGTCCACGGTGGCGCCGGTCCAGATGCGCAGGCCGGGCGGCGCGTCGCGGTAGGACTGGATGTCGTAGCCGACACCTTCGGCGGCGCACTTAGCAACGAGTGCCTGTGCAAATGCTGCGAGCTTAAGTGGCGGCAAGGCGAGGATGGCCGGGTCAGCAAACGTCATGCAAACCGACGTATTGGACCGGGTTGCTTTATCAACCGCGAGGCCCGCGACCCAAGGTGTGCGGTCGATCCAATTGTAGAGAACTTTCGCGTTGGCGTCGGCGCGCGCGTGGAGTGCGCTGAGGCCGCCGATGCGTTCGGCCCATTTGAGCGTGTCGATATAATCTTCGACGCACAGCATCGAGGGCGTGTTGATTGTCTCGCCCTGGAAGATCGCGCGGTCGAGCTTGGCGCCCTTTTTCATGCGGAACAGCTTGGGCATGGGCCAGGGCGGCGTATAGGTTTCAAGTCGTTCGATGGCGCGCGGGCTCAGGATCAACATGCCGTGGGCCGCCTCGCCGCCGAGCACCTTCTGCCAGGAATAGGTCACGACATCGGACTTCGACCAGTCGATGGGTTGGGCGAAGATCGATGACGTGGCGTCTACCAGGGTGAGGCCCTGGCGGTCGGCTGGGATCCAGTCAAACGATACCGGGCGCACGCCGGCGGTGGTGCCGTTGGCCGTGAACAGCACGTCGCGGGAGAAATCGACCCGTGACAGGTCCGGCAAATGGCCGAAGTCAGCCTCGAATGTGCGGGCATCGGCCAATTTCAGCTCAGACATCAGATCGACGAGCCAGATCTTGCCGAAGGTTTCCCAGGCGAGCGCATCGACGCCGCGTGGACCGAGCAGGTTCCACATCGCCATCTCGAACGCGCCGGTGTCGGACGCTGGCACGATCGCGACCTCGAAGCCTGCGGGCAGGTCGAGGATCGCTTTGGTGCGGTCGATGGCGTCCTTCAGGCGCGCCTTGCCTTCAAGGGAGCGATGCGAGCGGCCGAGCAGTGCGCCCGATAGGGCGTCCAGCGTCCAGCCGGGGCGCTTGGAACAGGGCCCGCAGGAGAAGTTCGGATTGGCGGGCCTGAGATTGGGCTTCAGGTTGGTCATTCAGCGGCTTTCAAGTACGACTCCATGGGCGGGCACGAGCACACCAGATTACGGTCGCCGTAGGTATTGTCCACCCGATTGACCGGAGCCCAGTATTTGTCCATGCGGAATGCACCGGCCGGAAAGCAAGCCGCCTCGCGCGAGTAGGGGCGCTGCCAGTCGCCAACGAGATCTTCCACGGTGTGGGGGGCGTTTTTCAGCGGATTGTTCTTCTTGTCCGAGCGGCCCTCCTCGATGTCGCGGACTTCCTGGCGGATGGCGAGCATGGCGTCGCAGAACCGGTCGATCTCGGCCTTGGTTTCTGATTCCGTCGGCTCGATCATGAGAGTTCCCGCGACCGGCCAGCTCATGGTCGGGGCGTGGAAGCCGCAGTCGATCAGGCGTTTGGCGATGTCGTCAACGGTGACGCCCGCGCTCTCCTGCAGGGGGCGGGCGTCGATGATGCACTCGTGCGCCACGCGGCCGTGCTTGCCGGTGTAGAGGATGGGGTACGCCCCCTCCAGGCGCTTGGCGATGTAGTTGGCGTTCAGGATCGCGATGCGTGTCGCCTGTGTCAGGCCCTTACCGCCCATCAATAGGATGTAACTCCACGAGATCGAGAGGATCGACGCCGACCCGTAGGGCGCAGCCGACACGGTTGGGCCCGACGTGCCGAGTTCGGGGTGGCCGGGCAGGAACGGGATCAAGTGGGCCTTCACGCCGATGGGGCCCATGCCGGGACCGCCGCCGCCGTGGGGGATGCAGAACGTCTTGTGCAGGTTCAAGTGGCTGACGTCTGCGCCAAAATCGCCGGGGCGGGCGAGGCCGACGAGCGCATTGAGGTTGGCCCCGTCGAGATAGACTTGCCCGCCGTGGCTGTGGGTGATGTCGCAGATTTCGCGCACGGTTTCTTCAAACACACCATGTGTCGACGGGTACGTGATCATGCAGGCGGCGAGGTTGGCCGCATGCGCGGTGGCCTTGGCCTTGAGGTCTGCGACGTCCACGTTACCGTGGTCGTCTGTTTTGACGACCACAACCGTCATGCCGCACATCTGGGCGGATGCGGGGTTGGTGCCGTGCGCCGATGACGGGATCAGGCAGATCGTGCGACCCACGTCGCCACGGCTCAGATGGTAGCCGCGGATCGCGAGCAGGCCCGCATACTCGCCCTGCGCGCCGGAATTGGGCTGCATGGAGATCGCGTCGTAGCCGGTGATGTCGCACAGCTTGGCCGAGAGATCGTCGATCATCTCCTTGTAGCCGAGCGCCTGATCTGCTGGCACGAAGGGGTGAATGTCGCCGAACTCGGGCCAGGATACCGGCAGCATTTCCGCCGTCGCATTGAGCTTCATCGTGCACGACCCGAGCGGGATCATCGAGCGATCGAGCGCCAGATCGCGGTCGGACAGGCGGCGGATGTAGCGCGTCATTTCGCTTTCGGCGCGGTTCATGTGGAAGATTGGGTGGGTCAAGTACTCCGACGTGCGCTGGAGCTTTGCTGGCAGCCTGGGTGTTGGCCACGCCTCATCAGCGCGCAGGTCAAAGCCGCCGAACGCGCGCCACACGGCCTCGATCACGTCGGGGCGCGTGCGCTCATCGAGCGTGATGCCGATGCGGCCGGGACCTGCGTTGCGCAGGTTAACGCCGTTGTCGACGGCGTTCTTGAGGATCAAGCCTTGATAGGCGCCGACTTCGACCGTGATGGTGTCGAAGAACGCGTCCGGCGCGACCTTGAAACCGAGGCTCGCGAGGCCGTCAGCCAAACGGCAGGTGTCGCGGTGGATGCGTTGGGCGATGGCGCGCAGGCCGGCCGGTCCATGAAACACCGCATACATTGAGGCGATGACGGCCAGCAGCACTTGCGATGTGCAGATGTTGGACGTCGCCTTTTCGCGGCGGATGTGCTGCTCGCGGGTTTGGAGCGCGAGGCGGTAGGCGCGGTTGCCGCGCGCATCGACCGACACGCCGACGAGGCGGCCGGGAAGCGCGCGCTTATAGGCGTCGCGCGTTGCCATATAGGCCGCGTGCGGGCCGCCATACCCCATCGGCACACCGAAGCGCTGCATCGAGCCGACCGCGATGTCGGCCCCCATTTCGCCGGGCGGTTTCAAAAGCGTGAGGGCCAACGGATCAGCTGCCAGAATCGCGATGGCACCGTTGGCGTGCAGCTTTTTGATCGTGTCGGTGTAATCGGCGATTTCGCCGGTCACGGCTGGATATTGGAAGATCGCGCCGAAGACTTCGCCCGCGTTCAAGTCCCGTGCGGGATTGCCGACCTTCACCTCCCAGCCCAACGGCTCGGCGCGGGTTTTGATCACGGCGATGGTTTGGGGAAGGCAGTTTTCGTCGACGAAGAAGAGCGACTTTTTTGACGTTGTGACACGGTGGGCGACGCTCATGGCCTCGGCGGCAGCTGTTGCCTCATCAAGCAGGGACGCGTTGGCGATATCGAGGCCGGTGAGGTCGGCGACGAGAGTTTGGAAGTTCAGCATGGCTTCCAGGCGGCCCTGGCTGATCTCGGGCTGGTAGGGCGAATAGGCCGTGTACCAGGCGGGGCTCTCGAAGATGTTACGCTGGATGACGGGTGGCATGATCGTGCCGTGGTAGCCTTGCCCGATGAGCGAGGTGAGAACCTTGTTCTTGTTGGCTGTTTCCCGCAGCTTATCGAGCGTACGTCGTTCCGACAGCGCCTTGCCGAAATCGAGCGGCTGTTTCTGGCGAATGGTGGGCGGTACGGTTTCGTCGATCAGGGCGTCGAGGTCTTTGGCGCCTAAGACCGCGAGCATCTGGCTCATTTCGCGGACGGAGGGGCCGATGTGGCGGCGGTTTGCGAAATCATAGGGATCGTACTTGTCTTGCGGCTGGGAAGCTTGGGATTGGGGGACATGGGAGTGGGGGGCTTGCGACATGGGGCGTCTCCAAAAATCTCAATCAGCCGATCAGTTTTTTGTAGGCGGCTTCGTCCATCAGGCCGTCGAGATCGGCGAGGTTTGCGAGCTTCATTTTGTAGAGCCAGCCCTTGCCTGCAGGATCGGCGGCAAGGCTTGCGGGGTCGGCGACGACGGCTTCGTTCAGTGCTGTGACTTCGCCATCAAGCGGGGCGTAGACATCGGACGCGGCTTTCACGCTTTCGACGACGGCAGCCGATGCGCCCTTCGTTAGTTTGGTGCCGACCTTGGGCAGTTCGATGAAGACGAGATCGCCGAGCTCATCTGAGGCGTGCTGCGTGATGCCGACGGTTGCAATGTCGCCGTCCAGCTTCAGCCATTCGTGTTCGGCGGTGAATTTCAGCATGGGCGTGCTCCAGGTCAGG
>JBBRKD010000164.1:0-5234 GCA_038218255.1 Hyphomicrobiales bacterium
CGCCAATCATGAACACGTTCGCCAGAACATCATTGCGCGCAGACAGGAAGGCAGCCTTCGACAGGCTTCCGGCGTGGTTTTGCACACGCGCGAGCATCAAGGCGCACGCTCCGTTGACGATCAGCGCGCCGAGCGCTGTCACGCTCAATACCAGCGGGTCGGCGATGGTTGGCGAGACGATCTTTTCCCATGCGGTCCACAGGGCAGCAGTGCTCGGCACGAGGAGGAGGGCTGCAAAGCCAAGACCCGCAATCCGCCGCGCTGCCGCCGACAGCCCCACGGCCACAAGAACCAACAGGTTCACGGTCGCGTCTTCTAAGAAGTCGACGCTGTCCGCGTAGAGCGCAACTGAGCCGATCCACCGCGCCACACTGAATTCGAGGAAGAAGTAGGCGAGGTTGAGGGCGGCCACGACTAAGACCGTGCGGCGTAGCGTGCGCGTGAGGGTGGGGCGGCCGTCGGGGTTCGACATCGGTCGTGGGTCTCAGAGCGGTTCAGGAGGGCTGCGGGTCTCTCGTTATCGCGTCGCTTGGCCGTTGGCCATCACGGTGTGCCCCTGCCCGGTTGCGCTGCAGTGGCGTAACGGATCGGTTGCGCTGCAGGGGGTTGCGACGGCATGGTCGCACGGCCCGCCCCGTTCAGTCCTCGGAACAATCAACCGATGCCAGAGTTTTGCCCCGTCACGCCCGACACGACCATATTCTCGGCCTTGCTTGACGCCCGGACGCAACACGGCGGCGCTAAGATCATCCTGCGCGACGGCGACGGGGAAGCGTATTCCTACAACAAGATTGTCATCGCGAGCCTCGTCCTCGGGCGGGCGCTGGACCGCAGGACGCATCCAACAGTGCCGGTTGCCCTCCTGCTGCCCAACGTGGCGGCGCTGGCCTTCGCAGCCCTTGGCCTCAATGCCTACGGGCGGACGTTCGCCGTTCTGAATTATACGGCGGGTGTGCGGAATTTAGCGTCAGCGCTCAAGACTGGGCAGATCCGCGATATCGTCACGTCTCGCAAATTCGTCGACAAGGCCAACCTTCACGACCTCATCGATCAGCTTTCATCCCTTGAGGTCGCCCCGGGCCGCAAGGTTTGCGTCATCTATCTGGAGGATGTGCGCGCGAGCCTCACGTCGCTCGACAAGGCGCGTGGCGCGATCTTGGCGCTTGCGCCTGGATGGGTCGTGCGTCGGCACATGATGCTGCCTGACCGGCCAGCCGTTCTCCTGTTCACATCGGGCACCGAAGGCGAGCCAAAGGGCGTCGCGCTTACCAACGTCAACGTGGTCAGCAACGCGCGGCAGATTTTTGCCCACGGCAGCGGCGCGCTGTCGACTGCCGATATCGTCTTAAATCCGCTGCCGATGTTTCATTCTTTCGGGCTCACGGCTGGTACGTTTATGCCGCTGCTGTCTGGGATGACCGTCGTCCTCTATCCAAGCCCGCTGCACTATCGAGAAATTCCAAAGCTCATTCGCGACGTTGGCGTCACGGTGTTGTTTGCGACCGACACGTTCCTTGCTGGCTATGCGAAAGCTGCCAAGCCTGACGATTTTGCGTCGCTGCGCTTCGTGATCGCGGGGGCGGAAAAAGTCAAAGACGCGACGCGGGCTCTGTGGTCGCAGACGAACGCGACGATTCTCGAGGGCTATGGGGCAACCGAGTGCTCGCCCGTCATTTCGGTCAATATCCCCTCCGCCTGCCGCCTTGGCTCGGTCGGAACAGCGTTACCTGGCGTGCAAACGCGCCTAGTCCCTGTCGAGGGCATCACCGAAGGCGGCAGGCTTGCGATCAAGGGCCCCAACGTGATGGCTGGCTATGTTCTGGCTTCCGCTCCGGGCGTCGTGGTGCCACCGACAGATGGGTGGCACGATACCGGCGATATCGTCACGATCGACGACGGCTTCATCACCATCCGTGGCCGGGCCAAACGGTTTGCCAAATTGGCTGGAGAAATGGTCTCGCTGGCTGCCGTCGAGAGCTTGGCCGCAAGCCTATGGCCAGACGCCAACCATGTCGTCGTCGCGCTGCCCGACCCCAAAAAGGGGGAACAACTGGTGCTGGTCACCGATAAGCCCGACGCGGACCGGGCCGCGTTGCATGCCCACGCCCAGAGCCACGGGTTTCCCGAACTGTGGGTTCCCAGAGCCATGCTCGTCGTTGGATCGATCCCAGTGCTTGGTTCGGGCAAAACAGATCTGGCTGCGACACTGGCAATGGTTCGCCAGACGCGGTCGATGCTGTGAATTTTGGGCCGATATCCGTCCCGTCGGGCTACCTGCGCGTTGCACTTTAGGCACGCAGAGCCCGGTTGCCGCCATGCGGCCATCCTGTCGTCTTGACCCGGTCATTGTCGCAGGGCACGCCAGCTTGCGACCAAGATTCGTCAGCCATGCGGGGGGCATGACGGAAACTTTTAAGCGTGTCGTTCGTATGGTGAATACGACGTTCGGTTCTGCTGTCCCCGGACGACCCACTGAATCACTACTGCATCACTACTGGCCGCAAATCTGGGACCTTCCATGTCGTCAACACGCACCGAGCCGATGCCCCAACACAGCGCTGCTCAGGCTTATGCCAAGCCCGCCCCATCGGTTTCTTGGGTTCTGCGGCGGATTGCCCTCGGGCTCGTCATTATGGCGACCGTCACGACGCTTGCTGCCTTGCTGGCCTATGCGTCGATCGAATCGTCGGCTGAATCAGCGCCTGCCGCGATTACGATCGGCACGCCGGCCTCCGCGCTTGTGAAATAAGGTCCATCATAAGGTTCGCCGGGGCAAACGGTCTGTAAATCGAGCCCTGCCATACTTTCGCTGAACCAGAGGCTTTGTGTCGCGGTGTGCCTCAAGCCTGAACACGCAGGTTTGAGGGCGCGATTGTAGCGGTAGGTAGCAGCGAGGATGCGTGCGGCATCAGGTGGCCACGGCTGGAAAACATGTTCGCGGGGCGTTTCCCATCGCGACGCTGATTTTTGCGTGCGTGATCGTTGCCGGTGGTTATGCCATGTCGCTCGCAGCTGATGCCGCTGAGAGTCGTGTTGCGGCGTCACAGACCGGCGGCGGCGCGATTGCACCGCTCCCCCTGCCGCCTGCCCCCCGTCCCGCAGTGCGGCCGCCCGCTTCAGCGAAATCTGGCACTTCTGCTGCCGCTTCTGCTGCCGACGCAGCCAGAGGTGGGAGGCTGCAACGTGTAACGGCTGTGAAAAGCTGGGGTTATCAGCTCGCCGCACTCTCGCTCACCAAGGCCCAGTCATCGCCTTACGACATGCTCGTCGTGGATGCCACCACGGGTCTCGATACGGGGGGGCCATTCACCCGCGCCGACGTCGAGCGTCTCAAGGTCATGCCGGATGGACGGCGTCGACTTGTCGTATCGTACCTGTCGATCGGCGAGGCGGAAGACTACCGCGACGACTATTTCGCCAAGGAGTATTTCGACGAAGATGCTCCCGATTGGCTGATGAAGGAAAACCCCCAATGGAAGGGCAACCGGATCATTCGCTTTTGCGATGACGGCTGGCAACGGACGATCCTTGGCGACGACCGCGGCCGCAATGTGTATCGGCCTGGAGAAGCCTCGCCCATCTATCGGCTGATTGAACTCGGCTTTGACGGTGTTTATCTCGACCGCGTTGATGTCTACGCAGAAGTCACGAAAGAATGCAAAGACAGCGCGAATGCGATGGTTGATTTCGTTGCGCGGCTTGCAGCCCATGCGCGCAAAGCAGATCCGAAATTTATCGTGATCCTTCAGAATGCCGAAGAACTGCTCGCGAACAAGAAAATGGTCGACACGATTGATGCGGTTGCCAAGGAAAGCCTCTTCTATGGGGGCGATATGGGGCAAGGGCAAAATCCGCAGACCCAAGTGAGGGACGTCCTGGCCAATCTGCGTCGTGCTCAAACGGCGGGACGCGCCGTGTTCGTTGTCGATTATGTGACGGACCGGGGGCGGGCTGCCGACGCCGTGCGCAAAATTTCATCTGAAGGGTTTGTGCCCTATGTCGGACCGCGCAATCTTGCTCAGCTGTGGTTGCCGGGGGTTCATTTTTAGCGATGAGCACCGTTTCCCCGCCGCTGGACGTTTGGCACCCGTGGCGTGCGGTCATGGTAGGACTGTTGGCTTTGACGTTGGCGTCGACGATTTCGGCGGCACGCGATGCCTCGCCCGAGGTTCAGCGCAGAAAGGCGATGGGTCACGTCAAGACCTGGGCCTACCAACTCCAGCGGCTTGAGCCTGCGGTGCTCAAGGTGTCGCCGTTTGACTTGCTCGTCATCGACCACGCGCCTGACCGTGTCGAGAGCGTCGAAGACATGTTCCGGCGCGCCGATATTGCTGCGCTTAAATTAAAGCCCGACGGCACGCGACGCATTGTTCTTGCCTATGTCTCGATTGGAGAAGCCGAGCGTTATCGCTTCTATTGGGATGAGGCTTGGCTCGATGCCGCGACCCGGCCGGCATGGCTGGGCCTTGCGACCGTCAACCCGCAATGGGCTGGAAACTATCCCGTCGAGTATTGGCGCTCCGAATGGCAATCGCTTATCTATGGGCGCTCCGACAGCTACATCGACCGCGTGCTAGAGGCTGGCTTTGACGGCATCTATCTCGACCGCGCCGACGTCTACGAACAATTCAAGTCGCGGCCGTCAGCCCAGGGCGACATGGAGAGCTTCATTGCAGCCCTGACCGATCATGCCCGCGCGATCAATCCGCAGGCGATCATCGTGTTGCAGAACGCGGAGGAATTGATCCAAAGCCGCGCCGTCCGCAACCGCATCGATGCGATCGCCAAGGAAAGCCTGTATTTTAACCCTGACACGCCGGGGACCGCGTCGCCGACTGACGATGAGGCGGCGTCCCTAGAGGACTTGCGCCGCGCCCGCCAGGCTGGGCGCAAAGTTTTGGTCGTCGAGTATGTTGCAGACGCCGATCGCGCCAGGATCGCCCGTCGCAAGGCGAACAAGGAAGGCTTCCTGATCCATTTTGCCGAGCGCTCACTGTCGGTCTTGAATGTTGTTGCTCCCGATCACCAACCGCAGACCGCTAACACGGCGGCGCCATTGGTGCGTGATGCGGTCCCATAGTTGTTCACAGTTCGCGGGCTGAAATCCTTGCGCCCGACGCCGATCAGCGCCACGTCTCGGCAGCACCGGCAGAAACACTCGTCACAGGACGCGCGATGGAACTGATCCTCATAGCCGTGATACTCGTCTGCGTGGCAGCCGTCATTGTGCTGCG
>JBBRKD010000165.1:0-5233 GCA_038218255.1 Hyphomicrobiales bacterium
GAGGGCATCAAGGCCATGAAGGACCGCGGGCGCAAACTCGGGATCATCGGCACGCCCAACTTCTTCATCCAGGACAAACGGATCAAGAAGAGCCTAGACATCGCCGAGCTGCGCGCCCAGATCGATCCGCTGTTGCAAGGCCGCACGGCCGCAGTTGCTCCCGGCACTCCATAACCACACTCCATGATGCTAACGAAGAACGCCCGATGACCGATACCTTGCCAGATCGCCTGTCGACAAACCCGACGAGCCCGTACTTTGATGCGGCTGTGTTGGAGCGGGATGTCGGGATCCGGTTCAACGGAACTGAGAAGACGAACGTCGACGAATACTGCGTGAGCGAGGGCTGGATCCGGGTTGCGGCTGGAAAAGCCAAGGATCGCAAGGGCAACGCGATCACGATCCTGCTGAAGGGCGTGGTCGAGCCGTACTTCCGCGACACGCCGCCAGCCGCTGGCTGAGCTCGCACACGCCGCGGCTTCAAAAAAACGCGACGTCTGATGATCCGCATAAAGATGCGCGGAGATTAATGGGTCGTGACGTGTGCGTCGGTGTGTCGCAAACTCGTCAATTTGCCGCGATTCAAAACACCTTATGGCCCCAATTCAATGTGCTAAGCGGAGATGTTAATGTGAAGTAACACGGATGTAAAACATGAGAACAGTCCTCCTTGCTGCACTGGCAGCAATCGTCGCAGTGATTGCGACCACCCCCGCAGACGCCCGTCGCTCGCGGCCCTCAGATGAAAATGCAACGACGACTTCCGGACGGAGCTCCGAAGCGCGCAATTTCTGGGAAGATACAGACGATAGACCTGCGCGCCGCACGCGGCAGGCCCGCGTTGTTTCTAACGATGCTGATGAAGTCACCGAACGTCCGGCACGCCGCCGTGTTGTGCGCGCTGAGCGCTCAGAAGGCTATACGCCGCGTGAAAGCGTTGCCGGTGTCGGTCCCCGACCCGGTGCCTGGTGCGGATGGTATATGCGCACGCAACTCGGCGGAGGGCCGGAGTATAATCTGGCTGCGAACTGGCGCCGTTGGGGTAGCCACTCGTCTGGCCCCCAGGTTGGTGCGGTCGTCGTATGGCCCCACCATGTCGGCATGATCACGGGGCAAGCGTCGAACGGTCAGTGGATCGTGAAATCGGGCAACGATAGCGGCCGGGTGCGCGAGCGCGCCCGTTCGGTGAGCGGGGCGTCGTTCCGCGTCGGCTGATCAACTTGGACGGTCAGGGATTAGCTCAAGATCGAGGCGGGGCGGATTGATCTGCCTCGCCTTTTTTCTTTTCCGTCGCGACGCTAAAGCGGAATTCGCGTCCGGCCAGCGCCCGCAGCCGGTAGGGCAGGCCGCGCCCCAACCGGATCAACCACAAAAGCTGCCAGGGGAACGCGATGAAGGTGCGGCCAGCATCGAGCCCGCGCTTAATGCGTGCAGCGGCGCGTTCGGGCGACATCATATGGGGCAGCGCACCGACGTGGTGGGCGACCTGCGCCGTCTCGATGTGGCCGGGATAGACCAACGACACGCGGATGCGGTCGGGGATTAAATATTCCTGGAGCGCTTCCCCGTAGGCCATCACGCCAGCCTTGCTCGCGCTGTAGCCGGGCGCATCGGCGAGCGGCTGCAAGGCCGCCAGCGATCCAACGATCGCAATGTGCCCGCTTTTGCGCGCCCGCATGCCGATGAGCGCGGGTTGGACGACGTTCGCAACGCCCTCGATGTTGGTGCGCACCATCCACGCGATGTCGTCTGTGGTCTCAAGCGTGCCGTCCGTTTGGCGGCCGGTGAAGACGCCCGCGTTCGCGATGACAAGGTCGATGCCGCCTTGTGTGCTGCCCGCAATGCCGACCTGGGCCTCTATTGACGCGATGAAGGTTGTGGTTGCGACGGCGTCCGTGAGATCGACGCTCCCCGTGATGACGTCGGCACCCGACCGGCGGCAGAGGTCTGCAATGGCGGCAAGGCGGGGTTCGTTGCGTGCGATCAGGACGAGTTTAACGCCCGGCGCGGCATAGGCCGCAGCCAGCGCTGCTCCAAGCCCCGCGCTCGCCCCGGTAATGACGACAGTGACGCGGCTAGGCGCGCGGCTCATTCGGCGTTTTTCAAGACGGAGCGGATCACGCGCTTGGCGTCCTCCCCATCCCATTCGGCTGCGCCTGCCAGACGCCCGACTTCGCGCCCTTCGCGGTCGATGAGGATGGTGGTGGGTAAGCCTGCCGCTTTGAGCGTGCCGACCGAGCGCGATGAGCTTTCGACATAGAGTTTGAGGTTTGCAACCTTGGTTTCATCGAGGAATTTCTTGGACGCGGCAGCGCCCGCACGGTCGACGCTGAGGGCGACCACCTCGAAGCGGTCGCCGCCAAACTCGGCTTGCAGGCGGTCGAGCGCTGGCATCTCCTTGCGGCAGGGAGCACACCACGTCGCCCACAGGTTCAACAGGACCACCCGGCCCTTGAACGACGACAGCGTGCGGGCGGCTCCCGTGCCGTCCTCGAACGTGATGTCGGGCATGGGCTCGGGCGTTTTGCGGAACACAAAGGTGATCATGTCGCCCGTCGACAGCGGGTTGGCACCTGTTGCGGGCTTTGCGGTCGTAGGCTGGGCGGCGGTTTGCGCCGAGGGCTGAGCGGCGGTTTGAGTGGAGGGCGCGGCCTTTTCGACGGGCGAATTGTCAGTCGCAGGCCGCATGGCGTATATGGCCGCAAACCCTAGGCCTGCCGAAAGCGCGGCGACGATGGCATAAGCTGCAAGCGGCGTTGTCCGCGCGGCAGGTGGCTTCGTCTCGGTCATCTGGCTTGGGATCCTTGTTATTGCAGCTCAATTGTCGCCTGGAGCCCGTCGTCCATGACCGATACGCCGTCGAATGCCATGTGGGGCGGGCGCTTCGCATCCGGTCCCGCCGAGATCATGCAGGAGATAAATGTCTCGATCGGCTTCGACAAGCGGCTCGCCCTCCAAGATATCGCAGGGTCGAAGGCCCATGCCTCGATGCTGGCTTCTGTTGGCATCATTACGGCGGCCGATGCGAGCGCGATCCTCAAGGGGCTTGATACGGTGCTGGCTGAAATCAACGGCGGGACGTTTGCCTTCGAGCGTTCGCTGGAAGACGTCCACATGAACGTTGAAAGCCGTCTCAAGACGTTGATCGGGGAACCGGCAGGCCGGCTTCATACGGCGCGCTCGCGCAATGATCAGGTCGCGACCGATTTCAGGCTCTACGTGCGCGACCGGCTCGATGGGTTCGATGTCGCGCTGGCGCGGCTGCAACGGGCGCTCGCCGATAAGGCTCTGGCCAACGCGGGGACCGTGATGCCGGGCTTTACGCATCTACAACCCGCCCAACCGGTGACCTTCGGGCACCATCTGATGGCCTATGTCGAGATGGCCGCCCGCGACCGGGGTCGCATGCGTGATGCGCGGCGCAGGCTGAACGAGAGCCCGCTCGGGTCGGCCGCATTGGCTGGCACCTCGTTCCCGATCGACCGGCATGCGACCGCCAAGGCGCTGGGCTTCGACCGGCCGATGGCAAACTCACTCGACGGCGTATCGGATCGCGATTTTGCGCTCGAAACGTTGGCTGCGTGCGCGATTGCAGCCGTGCACCTGTCGCGGCTCGCCGAAGAGATCGTGATCTGGATGACCCCGCAGTTCGGGTTCATTACGTTGAGCGATAAGTTCACGACCGGCTCGTCGATCATGCCGCAAAAGCGCAATCCGGATGCGGCCGAGCTGTCGCGCGCCAAGGTCGGACGGATTGCTGGCGCGTTCCAGAGCTTGCTGATGGTGATGAAGGGCCTGCCGCTCGCCTATTCCAAGGACATGCAGGAAGACAAAGAGGTCACGTTCGACGCGCTCGACAGCTTTGCGCTCGCGCTCGCCGCCATGACCGGCATGGTCGGCGATCTGCAGCCGGTGCCAGCCAACATGGCGGCCGCCGCAGGACGGGGATATTCGACGGCGACCGACATCGCCGACTGGCTCGTTCGCGAGCTGAAACTGCCGTTCCGCGACGCTCATCATGTCACGGGCCGCATCGTGGCGTTGGCGGAGGCGAAGGGCGCGACACTCGATGGGCTGTCGCTGGCTGACATGCAGGGCGTGGAACCGCGCATCACGCAGGCGATTTTTGGGGTGCTGAGCGTCGAAAACTCGGTCGAGAGCCGGACGAGCTATGGGGGAACCGCGCCACAGAACGTGCGCAAAATGGCAGCGGAATGGATCAAGCGGCTGGAAACCGAGGGCGGGGCGGTCTAGAGGTAGGTGTATGGACACGTGTTTCGGGCAGGGCCGCATGGTTTTGAGGGCAACGAAGGCAGAGCTGAGCGTCGCGCGCAACCGCCGCGCGGCCGCACTCGCTGTGCTCGCAGCAGCAATGCTGGTGGGCGGCTGCGGCGTGCGCGGCAACCTGGAATCTCTGCCCGAAGCCAAGGCGACCGGGGCTGCAACGTCGCCAGACGCAGCCGACGCTGGCGCGAACTCCGCCGTGAAGCCCAAACCTCACAAACCGTTTGTGCTCGACGGTCTGCTGCGCTGAGCGCTGCCAACGCGTCTCCGTCTTAAAGCTTGAGCGTGGGAACCTGTCAGGCCCTCGACATCGTATTCGGCGCCGTTGCAGGGCGGGCCATGTGGCAACGTCTGGACGCCCGCAATGCACCATTTCCACTACACCGACGGCATTCTCCATGCGGAGGGGGTGAGCCTCGCGCGCATCGCGCAAGAGGTCGGCACGCCGTTTTATTGCTATGCAACGGCAACCCTTGAGCGGCACTACCGCGTGCTGGAGGACGCGTTCGTCGGCCAGAACGCGACGATCTGCTTTGCGGTGAAAGCAAACTCCAACCAGGCCGTGCTGACGACGCTCGCGCGGCTGGGGGCTGGGATGGACGTGGTGTCGGAAGGCGAATTGCGCCGGGCCCGCGCGGCAGGCGTCGCGCCCGACAAGATCATCTTTGCCGGTGTCGGCAAAACGCGCGCGGAAATGGCCTACGCGCTCGACGAGGGCATCTTGGGGTTCAACGTCGAAAGCGAGAATGAGCTCATCCAACTGAGCGAGGTCGCGACCGCAAAAGGCGTGACAGCGCGCATCGCCATTCGCGTCAATCCCGACGTGGACGCCAAGACACACGCCAAGATTTCAACCGGCAAATCCGAAAACAAGTTCGGCGTCCCGTATGAAGATGCACCTGAGCTATATGCCGAGGCTGAGACATTGCCCGGGATCAAGGTGTCGGGC
>JBBRKD010000166.1:0-5219 GCA_038218255.1 Hyphomicrobiales bacterium
CATGCTGTCGGGGATCGCGGCCGCCGAGGCAGCCTTTACAGCCGTTGGCGCCGACCGCACCCACGATACTCTTGACGCCTATGACACAGCCGTCCGGTCAGGTCCGATCGCCCAGGATCTGAGGCCCGTGCGCAACGTTAAGCCGCTGTGGTCGAAGTATGGAACGGCCCTCGGCATTGGGCTCGGCGGCCTTGATATGTGGGCAAACACGCTTCTCAAGGGCGTCGGTTTTGGCTGGACCTTACCGCACGGTAAGCCCGACAGCGCGACGCTCGCGAAGGCTGCCGCATCAAAGCCCATCGCCTACCCCAAGCCCGACGGCGTCTTGACGTTTGACAAGCTGACGAGCGTCTCATTCTCGGCGACGAACCACGAGGAAGATCAACCGGTCCATCTGGTGCTCGCCGATCCGAACATTCCCATCGATGTGAACCTGCCAGCTTACGCCGAGCCGGCAACGCGCTATTGCCCGGCTGGCGTCTATGAAATCGTCGCAACCGCCGACGGCCGGCAGCGCTTTCAGATCAACGCGCAGAACTGCGTCCACTGCAAGACGTGCGACATCAAAGACCCCTCCCAGAACATCACCTGGGTCTGCCCCGAAGGCGGCGGCGGCCCCAACTACGCCGGGATGTGACGCCTGACCAGCAGGGCCGGAAATGTGTAACGGAAGCCGAACAGCTGCCTAATTGTGCGGCTTCACTTCGCGCTCGGCCTGCAGGATGCCAGCAACAATCGTGCGCGCCGCATATTCGGCCATACAGCGATATCCCAGATCGTTGAGGTGCAACTTGTCGGGCGCGAGATACGTTGCGGTCCCTGCTTGGCGGGCAAGGTCGGCCATTGCATCGAACCGGTGAACCAGCAGAACGTGCCGGTTGCGGGCAACCTCGGCGATCTTGTCGACGATCCCCAGATAGTGGCTGTCATCCGCCATTTGATCGACGTACTGCGGGTCGATCAGAACCACGTCGATCTTGTGCTTGGCGAGCCAGTCGAGCGCTCCACCCAGTCGCTCGCCGAATTCGTGCTCGTCGGCGCGAGACAGCGCATCGTTGGTCCCCACTTGCCACACGACGAGATCTGGCTTCACATTCGCGACCTCGGTCTTCAGCCGTTCGGCTGCCTGATCGGCCACTTCCCCGTTCACACCGCGCACAAACATTTCAACGTCGAACCCGGGAAGAAACCCTTCAAGATCACTTTCGAGCCGCACCGGATAGGCAGCCTTAGGCGACGACGCGCCAACCCCAACCGTCGAGGACGACCCGATCGCGAGCACCCGCAGCTGACGCCCAGCTTTGAGCGCGCGCCGCACGTAACGCAGCGCGATCCGCCCATCGTGGACCGGCGCCTTGACGGCGCAATCCTTGGTGTAGGCGCTCGGCTCGCTTCCCAGAAGGCTTGGCTTTAACTGTGGCACGGTCGGGGGAACGTGCGCCGGGCTGCCCGCCGCTGGCGCCGCAGCCGCCGCCGCCGCTGGCTCTGCAGGCGCTGCGGGTCCTGGCCCAACGGCGTCCGCCGTCGACTGAGACCCCGTTGGCGACGGCTGCGCGACGGCTGACGGCAGCCCAAGAGACGGCAGCCCGAGCGACGGCAGCCCAAGGACCGACATCCCGAGAATGAGGCCGACGAGCACAGCCCCTACGAAGGTCATTGGCGTCGCCATTCGGTCCATCTCGCAGTACACCACATCATCAGTACACCCGGCACAATGATCATAACATCAAAGATCACGCTGCCTTCGTTGAAGAATCGTATCAGCTGCCCCAACAGCGCCAAGATGGAGCTCACGGTAAATACTTCCAGCGAATGCCGTCCCATCAAGCACAGCGGCTGAACCAACCATCGGCCCCTCCGCGCGATCCAGTGATACGTTCCGCTGAACAACACAACGATTGCCCCGAGACTGCCAATCCGCGCTGGCGCGAGGTAGGCTTTCTCGAACGTGAACAAAGCGCGTGGCTCTGGGACGTCCAGAGGATCGGGCCGCCACTCCAACACCGTGACGAGAGCGCACCCCGCAACGACCATCAGCGCCAGCGGCCACCAGCGGCCGATCCGCGCGCCAAGATCGTCCCGGCTTGCCGTCCACTGTCCAGCGATAAATCCCAAGACCATCATCAGCTGCCACGACAGCGGATTGAGATACCAGGGATCATCCGTTGGCCACGTCGGCGGCGTGAGGCGGAACACCGCTGCCAAGCCATAGACCCCAAGCGATACCGCCAGCAGCGCGATCCAACGGTACCGGAACAGCCAGACCATCGGCACCGCCATGAACAATAGTACCACATAGAGCGGCAGAATATTGAAATATCCAACTTGATAGCTCAGCAGGACCACGCCCAAAGCGGCCCGCCAGGGATCAAAAAATGCAGCGCCGGAATTGTTCCATTCGTAGAACAGGCCGTTGCCGGTCCACCACCCGGCAAGCCCCACGAGCCCAACGGCGACGGCGGTCGTGGCGAGTTGCCAGCGATAGATTTGCACGGCCCGGGCCACCAACCGCTGCCTGACCTGCGTCAGCGGTCGCGGATGGGCCGCCGACCCCGCCACGTACGAAATCGACCACCCGGCGAGGAACACGAACAACTCGGCGGCATCGCAGATCGCATAATTGCGCAAAGTCACTGGAATAAAAATGTTACCTGGAACGTGGTTGATGAAAATCATCACCAGGGCGACGCCGCGCCAGAAATCGATTGGATTGGGTTGGCGCACCATGGCTCCCAAGGCTAAGCCCGCACCTGAAGAACAAACAAAAGCCCCCAAGTCCCGGTTGTCTATGCGTGCGGCGTCACGCGCGAGCAGTCCATAACAGCGTCGATCGTCCTTATTATAACGCGCATCACTCTACCGGTGACAAATCGCTGTCACATACTCGCCAAACGGCAGCAATGTGTTAGCCTGACGGGCGTAGAACAGAGCGGTCCGCCGCCGAGGTGAGGAATCCAAGCGAATGCGATCACGTCAGACGGGTGAACCGTCCATCGAGAGCAGCCCCCAGATGATCACCCACGTTGCCGCAGCCCTCCGCGCCGTATGGCGCACGGCCGCCACGGTCGGCCTTGTCGTCGGGACGGTCGCCATCTGGGCGTCCTTCTCGTCGACCTTGATGGCCAAGTCCGCTGACGGCGCCGACGGCGACAATCCCCCATCGATGATCGGCAATTATCTCTCCGGCCGCTTCGCGCGAGCTGAGCATGAGGCCACCCGCGCCGCCGGGTTCTACCAGGCAGCTTTCGACCGCGAGGCCGATGACGTCTTGCTCGAACACACGTTCCAAATGGAATTGTCCGCTGGGCGCGTCGACCGCGCCCGCGACCTCGCCGAGAAGCTGATCAAGTCGCAGCCCAACAACCGCATGGCGCGCACCCTGCTCGCGCTGGCAGCCTTCAAGTCCGCCGACTATGTCAAAGCTGACGAGCATATCAAAGCCGCTGGCGAAGGCCCGATCGGCGAACTCACGGCGACCATCGCCCGTGCGTGGATCAAGGCCGCGTCCGGTGACACGTCAAGCGCCCTCGACATCATTGACGCCCCCAAGCAAGCCGACTGGGCGCAGTTCTATCTCTATTACCATCGCGGCCTGATCGCCGATGCCGACGGCCGTTACAAGGAGGCTCGCACTGCCTTCGAGAAGGTTTTCAAGCAGGATAACAAGACGCTGCGCACCGCACTGGCCTACACCCATTCAGCAGCCAATGCGGGCGACACGACCCTCGCCAAGGCCATCCTGAAAGAGCACCTGGACCGCCAGCAGGGCGATGGCCATCCGCTTGCCCGCGACCTGCGAGACCGCATCGCTGCCGGCGACCGCGTCGGCCTCCTCGTCCGCAATCCAACCGACGGCTTGGCTGAAGTCTTCTACGGGCTGGGCGAAGCCCTCACCGGCGAAGGCGGCGTCAATCTTGGGATCGTCTACCTTCAGTTGGCGCTCTACGTCAGCCCCGATCACGCCTTCGCACTCGCAGCCCTCGCAAGCACGTACGAGGGCCTCAAGAAATTCGAGCTTGCCAACGAGACCTACGAACGCATCCCGCGCGGCACACCGCTGCAGTCCAGCATCGACATCCGCAAGGCGTTCAATTTTAACGCGCTCGAGAAGGTCGACGAGGCCAAGACCCTGCTCGAAGCCGTCGCCCAAGCCGATCCCTCAGACCTGCGTCCGCTGGAAGCCATCGGCAACATCATGCGGGCCCGCAAGCGTTACGAGGAAGCCACCGAAAGCTACAGCAAGGCCATCGCGCTGGTTCCAAAGCCCGAACGTCGGCATTGGGCTTACTATTATTCGCGCGGCACCTGCTATGAGCGCCTCAAGAATTGGCCAGCCGCCGAAGCCGACCTACTCAAGGCGCTCTCGCTCTATCCCGATCAGCCCCTCGTGTTGAACTATCTGGGCTATTCCTGGGTCGACCAGGGGCTGAACCTCAAGCAGGGCCTTGGCCTGATCGAGAAGGCCGTGTCGCTGCGCCCTGACGACGGATACATCGTCGACAGCCTCGGCTGGGCCTATTTCAAGCTCGGCGACTTCAAGGAATCCGTAAAATACCTCGAACGCGCCGTCGAACTTCGCCCCGACGACCCGACCTTGAACGACCACTTGGGCGACAGCCTCTGGCGCGTCGGCCGCGAGAGCGAAGCCCGCTTCCAATGGGATCAATCGCTCAGCCTGAAGCCCGAGGCCGACGAGATCGACAAGATCAAGGAGAAGCTTGAGAAAGGGCTTCCTCTGTTGCAGAAGTCCCAGGCGAAGGTGCCGGTGAAGGCGAAGCAGGCGGTGGTCGATGCCCCCGTCCGCAAGCGCGCCCAGATCACGCCGCGCGCCACCGCACCCAAAGAACCAAGCTTCGAATAGCGCCCCTCTTAAGGGCACGCCCATCATGACAACCGTCGTCGAGTTGGCGCGCCCGAAGGTTAATCTCACCTTGCGCGTCCTCGGCCGCAGACCCGACGGCTATCACGCCCTCGACAGTCTCGTAGCTTTCGGCGACGGCACCGCCGATCGCATCACCCTGGTGCCGGGCCACCTGAAAAGTGGCGAGCCCACCGTCGTCACCACCGGCCCCTATGCAGCGACCATCGCCGGCGCAAACCTCATCGACGTCACGCTCCGCCGCATCCGCGAGGCAGCCCCCAACCTCACGCTGGGCAACGTTACGCTGGATAAGCACCTGCCCGTCGCGGCCGGAATCGGCGGCGGCTCAGCCGACGCC
>JBBRKD010000167.1:0-5214 GCA_038218255.1 Hyphomicrobiales bacterium
CAGTTCCTTCATCGCCCCCCCCAACGGCGACAGCAGCTTAGGCTGTTATCACCGGCCATCTGGCTGCCCGACAAGACTCATACCTGCCGGGCGGCCTGTATCAATATCCCCGAGTGATCGGCGGTGAACGCTGCCACTCGAAACCGATGTGGCCCAAAAGCTCACTTGCCGCAGTTTAGCATGACATCCTCGCCATGCCTTCTGGGAGGGCAAAGGCAGGCTCGATCTAGTGAGCACGATCAGAACGACGAACCTCCGCGATATCTATGAGGGCTTCAAAATGGTGAAGCCATCAGCGAAGATGTATGGGCTCGTGGCTGCGATGTAACGATGTTTAAGATCTAAACACGTTTCGCGACTAAGGCGGGTGACTGGCACAAGGTCTCCCGGCCTCGCATCGAGGCCCGCGTCAACTCGGAAGCCGCCAATTTCAGTCAATACCAGACGCTCGTGAAGCAGCTGATCTGATGGGCGCTCTCGCCAGCGAGAAAACTGAATTCGGACACCTCTCGGCAGGAGTGGAAGAAATGTTGTTCGGCATGCCTGCTCAAATAGCCGTGCGTCCGGTCTGCGGCTCCATCGCGGATCGCTCGCATCATCTGCAGCAGTGTGAATCTCAAGGCTGCCCAGTTCGCGTCCACCAACAGCTGCCGCGACGTATGCGGCGAGAGGCTGCGCCCATTGCTCTCTTCGTCGCGTGGTACTGTCAAACGTCACATACGGATCGACGAGGACAACGTGACGGGAGAGCGAGAGTAAAGGCTTGAAAACAGCACTTAAGGCCTCGGTTGTACGCGGGACGCGTGGCAGATCGCGGTCGCGCAGCCATGGGATTCGGTTGTCCACTCGAGCGCTAGCGCACTCGTTGGCGTGTCCCGCTCTACCATCAGTGGTGATAATGCCGCTCCACGGCTTAGCCCTATCGCTTCGCAACACATTTGGCAGCCAGTCGTCAACGGCGCTGTAGTCTTCGCGCATTCTGAGAATGGTAAGGTCTCTAGCGGCCTGAGTAAGTCGTTCTACCAAGTCTAGGCGCGCCCTCGGCTGCAGCCGAGCGTTGGCTTCAACTCGAACTTTGTTCACCCAATTGCCCGGGCCGCCAGCAAAATCCGAAATAACTCGTCCCCGATCTATGCCGAAGCGGTCGACGATATTGTTGAAATCGGCGATGCTTGTCGCGACAGCGGCCGGCTCAACCGCAAACTCTTCAATCATGAAAAAAGCTCTGTGGCTCGTTCTTCGAAGAACCCTCTCGGCCATTCGTCGAGGAAGTCGCCATCGCGCGAAATCCGGAGCTGCGTCACAGTTGTGTTGCGTTCTAGCCCGCCCGGCTCAATGTAATGAACCGCGATCAACGCCGGAATTACAACAGGTCGTCCCGGTTCGAGGTCGCCCGCATCCGTATGTCTGACGTGGCGAAGCAGCCGCAGAAGCAGATGTTCGCTATGCGTTTCGACAAGGAGGGTCCGGCCGTTTGTGCGATAGATCGGCACATCCGGATCAGGCATGAAAGGGTGCATTTCAATTTCGACAGTTTCGTCAACACCGGCCAGCGGTGGGCCAACTGCTTCGATCAGGAGGTCACCAAGTTCGGTCTGAAGGCGCGGGTGCACGTGCAGTTCGGGTTGCTCAATCGCGACGAGACGCAACTCTGGCGCCAGCGCCGCCACGATAACCGGCAAAACCTGAGAGATGCCGACGCCGATGTCGTGGGGCGTGACATCGATCCAGCGAGCGGTGTCGTGCAGAACGACGCGTCGTTCAACGGGACGCCCGTAGAGGACATTACCGGCGGCTTCGAGTTCTTCGTCATAGTAGAGTCCTGGCGTCCGCAGCGCAGTGTCCACAGCACTCCCTTCGGGCAGGCGGCGATCCTCGGCTAGGCGTAACCCAAACCCACTCTTCAGCCGTTCGTCGAGCCAAGTGTCGACTTCGGCGACAAGACTGCCATCATCTTGGTAAAGCCTGTCCCACGCAGCAAGGCCGCAATGCCAGCGGCCTGGATCGGGCGTGCGCTGGGGCAAATATCCCCGTGGCGGCAGGGCGCGAAGCGGCCCAATATGGAACAACGCGGCCAAGGAATCGCGCAGCGCTACCAAAGCGCCTGTCATCACCCGCGAGATATAGGCATCGATCGCGAGCAGTTCCAGATATTCGGCCTTTTCGTCCTCGCCTGCCTTTGGGTTGCGCGGCTTTTCGGCGATAGGGAAGACGAGGCCGCCATCCAGGCGAGGGAGCGCACCTGCGCGCGTACCGGTAACGGGCTCGCGCATTACAGCTTGGGATCCCGACAGGAAGTGAAAGAAGTGCGATGCAAAATACTCGCCGTTGATGCCTTTCGGGGCGGCAGCATCATCGGGCTGCCAATCCGGCGCCGTTTGGTTAAGGAACGGGTGCGAGTCATCAAGTTGCGTGACCTCCACCGTCTTGAGATCGGGGCTGGCTTCGATCGCGGCGAACCATTGGCCGTCGAGTCCGGCACGAAAAGACGCCACATAGGGACGGCTTAGCAGATGGCTCCAACGGATCGTCAGTTCGACCGAAACATGAGCCGTCTCGTCGAGATCACGGATTGCGTCGGCGTCGATGCTGGCCCCGAACACCCCGCCTTGCTCGCGTGCGCCGGGCAGACCGTCATCTTCAAGGTCGATGTCGAAACTGAGGACGAGGTCGCGGTCGAGGTCGCGCGCATGGATGAAATTGGCGAAGCCGCCGAGGTCGAGATTACCGCCTGTGCGTGTCAGATCGGCATCGAGATTGGCGTGTTCGACAATCTCTCGGGCATAGTGGAGCGCATGCAGCAGACTCGATTTTCCCGCGCCATTTGGTCCGAACAGCAAGGTGATCGGCGCAAGCCGGACGTGCGCGGGCGTTTCGCCGATCGACTTGAAGTTGCGGATGGAGAAGCCAGCGAGACGCATCAGAGTTCCCCGTTGAAGGCGCGGTCGGCGAGCGAAGCGTACAGGGAGTCAGACTCCGACAGAGCACTGGACAGACTTTGGGATATGATACCGGCGCGCTCGGCCAAAACGCGATAGGCGGTTTGCTGAGCCTTTGGTGGGACACGCATGACAAGCTCACAAACATCAGTTTGATTAATGCTGCTTTGATTGACGGCAGTTCGCGCCCGGCTTCGTATCTGGTGGGTCACAAAACTGTTCTGTAAATGATGAAGAATGAAAAGCGGTTCGATCTCCGGCTTCACCGACATGCGCATCATATTTGACTCGAAGACTGTCGGTTCGGCCATATAACGAATTAAGGCAGATTTTCCCAAATACTCTAGGCTGTTGACGCGGTTTATCACTATATCATGATCTCTTAGAGACCAGCGCGCTAGCGTATCAGAGTCAATCCTTACCCGCTTTAGCGAAGAAAGGTCAGCGGCCGCTCCATTGTAAAACGAGTCGATGCGCAGAATCGGCGTTCCTGATCCGTAATCTGAAGAGTGTCGGTACAGGCCATTCTGCGGCCCGTCGGAGAGGAGTTCGCCCAGTTGTTTCGTCGGCCAGTCCCTTGAATTGATCGCGAGATCGCCGAACATTTCGTCAAAGGCAGCGCGAACAAAGTTGTCGGTGAGGGTGAGGGCTGCACGGCGGCGAGCACGGATGCCGTCCGCCTTGTCGAGCATTGCAGTAATGCGGTTTTGCTCGCCAACGTGTGGGATAGGCAATTTCAAGGCGAGCAATCGGTCGCGGCTGACGTGGGGGATGGTCGCGCCGTAACTACCGCCATTCAATTCTCTAAACTTCGCTTGAAGAAAGCGGCCGAGGTATGGAGTGACAATGTTGTTGGGCTCACGCGGTCGAAGCCGTGCGATTGTGCTGCCGATCACGCCAATGAGGTCGTAGCCAACAGTACCGGCATTAGCACCGTCCCATGCGATGCAGATGTCTGTTGTCCCGACCGACACTCCTGAACGATCATTTGTGTAGAGAATCTTTTCGTCTGATCTTAGATCGCCAATCTGTATGAGTCGTGAGGATCCGGGAGCCGCTTGATCCAAGATGTTACTGGGCTTTCGACCTTTTGCGATGTCAACGAGTTCGCCCAATTGCATGATCCTGGTCACGCCAACATTCCATCCAACTCGGCGAGGTCGCGGGCTATCTCCGCCTCTAGCGCCTGCATGCGGGCGAGGATGACGCGCGGCGGCTCGAAATCACGCACCTCTGGTGGCCGCTCACGCCAGCGGCTGACGCTGAGGTCGTAGCCCTTCGCGCGGACCTCGGCAGCAGGGATCACGAAAGCGCGTTGCTGGCGGTCGGACAGATCGGCATCGCCGCGGCGCCGCCAAGCCGCCAGCGCTTCGCCAAGCTGGCTGCCGACGATTGGCGTGCGCTTGTCGTCAAGGCTGAACCCGTCGTTCTCCAGATCATACATGAAGATGTCGCCGGTGCGCCCGCCCTTGGTGAACAACAGGATCGCCGTCGACACCCCAGCATATGGTTTGAACACACCGGCAGGCAGTGAAATAACGCCGTCAAGCTGGTGCTGATCAACGAGCAAAGCACGCAGCCCCTTATGTGCCGAGCTGGACCCGAACAGCACGCCATCGGGCACGATCGTTGCCGAGCGCCCGCCGGTCTTCAGAAGGCGCAGGATCAGAATGATGAACAGCAATTCTGTCTTGCGCGTCTTGACGGCGCGCAGCAGGTCGGGGGCAACGTCTTCATTGTCGAGGCTGCCCTTGAAGGGCGGATTGGCCAGTATGACCTCGAAGGCGTCGGCAGCCAGGGTGGCGTTCGGCCCGCCGATGAACCGCCCGGACAGGGCGTCCTGGTAGTGCACGCCGGGGGCATCGACGCCGTGCAGCATCAGGTTCATCGCGGCAATGCGAAGCATGGTCACGTCGAAGTCAAAGCCGTGGACCGCCGTGCTGCGAATCGCGCTCCATTGCTCGGGCGTCAGCAGATCGCCGCTGCCGGGGTGCTCGGGCGAACTGGCGCCGGACAAGAGGTGGCCGATGGTCGACATCAGGAAGCCGCCGGTGCCGCATGCCGGATCGCCAACGCGTTCGCCAGGTTTCGGGTCAACCAGATCGACCATCAGGTCGATAATGTGGCGCGGCGTGCGGAATTGGCCGTTGATCCCCGCGGTCGTCAACTTCGACAGCAGATATTCGTAAAGGTCGCCCTTGGTGTCGCCCTGCGTCAGCGGCAGCGCATCCACCGCGGCGACAGCGGTGACCATCAGGCTCGCCTTGGGAATGAG
>JBBRKD010000168.1:0-5189 GCA_038218255.1 Hyphomicrobiales bacterium
TTGTCCGCGCTCGTCTCCACAGCGCCCGTTGCGCTCACGGCGTTCTGGCGGGCGATCGTATCGAAAATTGCCTGCGGGCTGATCCCAAGCGTCGCGAGCTTCTGGGTTGAGAACTCGACGAAAATCTTGTCCTCGGTCACCCCAAAAAGCTGAACCTTGGCGACATCCTTGACCCGCAGCAGTGTCTTTTGGGCCGCCTCCCCAGAGCGCGTCATGTCGGCTGAGCTGAGGCCCTCGCCCGACAGCATATAAACCGCGACATAGACATCGCCATATTCGTCGTTGAAGAACGGCCCTTGAACACCGGCTGGGAAACTCCCGCGCGTATCGTTGAGCTTCTTGCGCACCTGATACCAAGTGTCCGTCACCTCCCGCCCGCGCGTCGCATCCTTCAGCTGCACCTGCAGCACCGTCACGCCGGGCCGGGAATACGTTTTCACGTAGTCGAGCTGCGGCAACTCCTGGAGCCGCTTCTCCATCGGCTCAGCCACCTGGAGCTGGATTTGCTCAGCCGTCGCGCCCGGCCACGCCGCCTGCACCACCATGGTTTTGATGGCAAACGTTGGATCCTCGGCCCGCCCGAGCGTGCGATAGGCGAAGGCCCCCGCTACCATCGACGAGAGAATGCAAAACAGCACGACCGCTGGATGATGGATCGCCCAGCGTGAGAGATTGATATCGGTCATGATGCTGTTTCCCGCTCAGCGCGCCAGCGAAGCGGTCGACACCGCCTCGACGATTTTCACCGGCCGTGCCTCGTCCAATAGGTGCGTGCCGAGCGTCACCACCCGTTGTCCGTCCGTCAGACCCGATGCGATCACGGCCTCTTCGCGCCCAAACGAAACCACGTCCACAGCCTTACGCTCAATCCGCGTTCCGCTCGCATCGACCACAAACACCGCAGCGCCACGGCCATCGTTCATCACCGCCGACAGCGGCAACCGAACAACCGAATGATCGGCAGCCTTCGACACCATCACCGTCGCCGTCATGCCAAGCGCGACGCGAGCATCAGGATCTTTGAGCGTGAAACGCGCCTGATAGGTTCGCGACGCAGCGTCTGCCTCCGGTGCGACTTCTCGCAACACCGCCCCATATCGGACCGCGCCATTGGCCCACAACTCGACCTGCGCCGTCATCGTTTTGAGGTCGCCCAACTGCTGTTCGGGGATCGCGACCAAAACCTCCATCTCGCCGCTTTTGGCGATCCGCGCCACGGTTTGCCCAGCCGCCACCACCTGCCCGGCCTCAACCGGCAGAGCAACGACCGCCCCGTCCGCATTGGCCTTCAATTCCGTGTAGGCGACCTGGTTCTTCGCCGTCGCGATCGCGCGCTGGGCCTTCTCGACCCTCTGCCGCGCTTCCTCCGCCGCAGCCGCCCGCTGCTCAAGCGCAGCCGTCGACGTATACCCCTTGCCCGTCAGCTCTTTATAGCGCCCTTCCGCACTCACCGCCTGCTCCCGGCTCGACAGTGCGGCCCGCAACTCCGCTTCCTGGCTTTCGAGCGCGAACCGATAATCCGTCGCATCCAGCCGCGCGATCACGTCGCCAGCCGCAACGCGCTGCCCGACGTCGACGCGTCGCTCGATCACCTTGCCAGCAACCCGAAACCCCAGATCGCTTTCAAAGCGCGGTTTGACGATGCCCGTGTAGCTGCGCGTCGCCTCCAGCGGCCGATACACGACGGTCGCCACCCGGATTGGCTGCGGAACCTCAGCCGTCGGCTTCGTCTCGGTTTTGCACCCTGCCAACCCAAAACCAAGAATGGTTATCGCCCCAAAAACGTAGAGCGCTCGCGATACGGGCATATCCAACTCCATGGCAGCAGTGCGCCGCAACATGTGCGGCAGCTCTTGCGATGTGAATGGCACTAACTTATGTTAGCATCACTAACTTGGCAAGCGGGCGCGTGTGGAAAGTGTCGTCGCACCCCTTATCGATCAGAAACGACGTCCACAGCCGGAGCGTTCCAACCCCGGAGCGTTCCATTCCCCGCTCCCAACCAGCGAGTGGCGCCCGGCGTGTGGTACGATGGCACGAACATAACCAACCCAACGCGCAGCATCCATGACCGACGGCCCCATCAAGGACATGCCCCGCAAGGGCAATTACCACCACGGCGAGCTCCGCGAGGCGCTGATTGCGGCCGCGCGTCAGTTGGTCATCGAGCGCGGCGCGGAACATTTTTCGCTGGCCGATGCCTGCCGCGTCGCCGGCGTCAGCACCGCCGCCCCCTACCGCCATTTCCGCGACAAGGACGAAATTCTCGAAGAGATTGCCGCCCGCGGTTTCGACCTCATGGCACAGCGCTCGATGGAAGCAGTGATGGCCCATGGCCCAGGCTCGATTGAGGGCATCATTGCCATGGGTCTTGCGTACGTGCGGTTCGCCACCCAGGAAACCGCGATTTTCCGCCTGATGTTTGGCCAGAACCCGACCCTGAAGGAAGCCGTGGCCGTCCGTGATCAGGGCCACGCGTGCTTTTCAGGCGTCATCGCCCAGGTCGAAGCCTATTGCGCCCGCCACGGCGTCGAGGGAGATGCCCGTGTCATCGCCGTCAAGCTGTGGACGTTCGTCCACGGCGCGGCCTGCCTCGTCATCGACGGCGAGTACGACGTCGTGGCCCCCGGCCTCGACGTCACCGCCATGATCACCGCCGCCGCCCCCGGCCTCCTGCGCGGCTGATGTCGGGACTCGTGCTACTTGATCAACGCCAGCGCCGCCTTGAACTGCGGGTGGTCGGAATGCTGCAGCCATTCAAACACCACCATCTCGGTCGTGACGATCTCGACGCCCCGCATGGCCATGCGCCCAATCGCCGTTTCCTTGCTCTCGGCCGTCCGCGCACCGGTGGCGTCCCGCACGAGAAACACCCGCTTGCCAAGCTCCAACAGCCCCATCACCGTTTGGGTCACGCACACATGCGCTTCGCACCCGGCCAGGATGACATCGGGCGCTTTGCCGATGGCTTCGACGAAAGCAGGCGTCGCGCAGGCCCCAAACGTCTGCTTGGCAATAACCGTGCGCTGGGCCACCCCGAGCGCGTCCACGGTCGCGCCGATGCCGACCGGGTTCTGCTCGGTCACGACGACGCGCACGCCGAGCAGGTCGGCGGCTGCCAAAAGCTTCTGCGCGTTCGCGATGACCGCTGCCCCGTCGGCGATCGCTGGCATCAGTCGCGCCTGAAAATCCACCAGCACGAGCACCGACCGCTCCGCCTGCATCAGAGCCTTCGCCGTCTTGGGCCGCGCCGCCATCTCGTTCAAAAACATCGCTGCCCCGTCTCCTGGTTTCTGGACCCAAACATTGTCTGGTCGGGTTTCACTGTCGCGCCAAGGTGCACGCAAACCGAAGGCGCAGTATACTGCTTCAATGCCGCCTGGAGAGAAATGCCATGCTCATGTCTGCTGCCGACTACCGTGACAGCCTGCGGGCGTACAAACCGCGCGTCTTCATTGACGGCCAGCGCATCGCGTGCGTCGCCGACGAACCGCGCTTGTTTCCAGGCATCAACGGCGTCGGCATCACCTATGACTTCGCCCGCGATCCCGACCAAGCAGCCCTGATGACCGCCCGCCAGGGCACGTCCGGCAAAACCGTCAACCGCTTCCTCCACATCAATGAGACGTCGTCCGATCTGTTGGCGAAGCTCGAAGCGGTCCGCCTCGTCTGCAAGGTATCGGGCTGCGCGCAACGCTATCTCGTCCACGATGCCTTCAACGGCCTCTATCAGGCGACCCACCGCGCCGACGCGGCCCACGGCACCGACTACCACCAGCGCTTCCTCGCCTACATGCATTCCGTGCAAGACCGCGACCTGACCCTCGGCATTGCCATGACGGATGCCAAAGGCGACCGCTCAAAACGCGCAGGCCAACAGTCAAACCCCGACAGCTATGTCCACATCACAGAGCGCCGCCCCGACGGCATTGTCATTCGCGGCACCAAGGCGATCGTAACGGGCGCACCTTACATGCACGAATTCCTCGTCATGCCGTGCCGAACCCACACGGCCGACGATGCCCGGTTCGCCATCTGCTGCGCCGTCCCCTGTGATGCGGAAGGCGTCACGATTGTCGCGCGCCCCGCTGGCCGCCCCGGCGAAGCCGCAGCCAAGTTTTCCGCCAAATACGGCCAGTCCGTCGGCGTCGTCATGTTCGACGACGTGTTCGTCCCCCACGACCGTGTCTTCATGGCCGGTGAAACCGAAGAGGCAGGCTTTGCCACCACGACCTACGCAACCCACCACCGCCATTCCTGCATCGGCGCACGCGCGGGCTTTGGCGATCTGCTGATCGGCGCTGGCGCACTGATGATCGAAGCCAACGGCCTCGACCCCGAGCGCCACGGCCACATCCGCGACCAGATGGTCGACCTGATCAAGATCACGGAAGGGTTCTTCGCTTGCGGGGTCGCAGCTTCCGTCTACGCCAAGAAAGACCCCGCCGGAAACGTCATGCCAGATGCGGTATTTTCCAATATCGGCAAGCTGCTGCTCGCAACCCAAATCTACGACATGCACCGCATCGCCCACTACGTCTCCGGCGGCCTCATCGTCGCGCTTCCAGGTCCCGACGAAGACCACAACCCCGAAACCGCAGCCTCGCTTGCAGCCGTCCTCGCAGGCCGCCCCGATATTCCAGCCAGTGCGCGCGCCGAAGTCGCCCGTTTCGTTGAGGATCTGACCATCAGCCACCAGGGCGGCTGGTATTCGACGATCTCGCTCCACGGCGGCGGCAGCCCCGAAGCCATGAAGCGCGAAATCTGGCGCAACTACCCGGTCGGTGAAAAAGTCGCCCTCGTCGAAAGCCTGCTTGACCGTGGCGTCCTCGCCGAAGGCCGCTCCGTCTCAAAGCAGCCCGGCCGCTGCTGTCCCACTGGCTGCGAGGTGCCGCCCCTGCCTCACACGACCCCAAAAGCCGCCGAGTAGCTAACGCACCGGCTTTTGGGGCCCCGCCGTTGGGTGCCCCCCCCGGGCGCCCCCCCCCCTGGCGACCCCCCCCCCGGCCGGGGTGGGGTCGGGGGTGGGTCTGGCCGCAAAAACCAAGCTTGGGCGTGGCGTCACACCCCACCCCCGACCCCACCCGGTGCGGGAGGGGCGCAGAAGTGACGGTTTCCCCACAAAGCGCCACCCCCCCGTGTCGCCCCCCGGCCCCCGCCCCACCCCCCCCCCCCCCCCCCCGCCCGCC
>JBBRKD010000169.1:0-5166 GCA_038218255.1 Hyphomicrobiales bacterium
CAAGCGCGCCGCTGACGCCGCCACCGACGATCACAACGTCGCATGCTTCGTTGGCCAGCGCTGTTTTGGTTCGCACCGATCCGCGGGGGCTATCACTCCACACAGAGGATCCGCCGCGCAGGTCTTTTTTGTCCGTCAGCATGGAGTTCGCCCGTTGAATGCGGCGCTAAAAGTTGCGCGTGGGGGGTGGCGGCCTGCGGGGCTTGTCAGCATCCGCAACTGAGTGGCAACGCTGTCGACGTCGGGTCGTTCCCCGCATGAGTTGCCGTGACCATCACAGGTGGCCGTGGGGTAGCAAAGGATCGGGCGATTGGAGGGCAGCGGCGGGAAGGACGCACTGCGAGGCCGCTTGCATTGCAGATGGAGGATTGACAAGGGGCGATGTTTGAAAAACAGCGCCTGCGACATCTTGCGTTTTACCAGGTGCCACGCCATAACCAAGGCCATCGAACACGCATTGGCCTGCTCTATGACAGCGCTCCGCTCTGCAAGACGTCTCCAATCGCGCGATTTGATACTTGTCCCCACCATATTTGGGGGCACTCGTCCTAACTGGAGGCACTAATGTCGAGCGGCACGGTCAAGTGGTTCAACGGTCAAAAGGGCTACGGCTTCATCCAGCCCGATGAAGGCGGAAGCGATGTGTTCGTCCACATCTCAGCCGTTGAGCGCGCAGGTTTGTCGTCCCTGCGTGAAGGTCAGAAGATCAACTACGAAACTGAACGTGGTCGTAACGGCAAGATCGCCGCGATTAACCTCCGTCCGCTCTGATCACGCGGCACGCTGTTCGTTTCCCCGAGGGGAGCAGATTTCTCTGCTCCCCTCTTCTCGTTTTTTTCGCACGCGCACTGTGACGCAATCGTCGCGCCGGTGCCAACCTTGAGGATTGCATGGCCAAAGAAGAGATGCTCGAGTTCGAGGGTGTGGTGGACGAAGTGCTCCCCGATGCCCGCTGCCGCGTGAAACTCGACAACGGACACGAAGTTGTCGCCTACACGTCGGGCCGCATGAAAAAGAACCGCATCCGCATTCTGGCCGGCGATCGCGTCACCATCGAAATGACCCCCTACGATCTCACCAAGGGCCGCATCAACTTCCGCCACAAGGACGTCCGCGGCGGCCCCGGCGGATCGGGTCCATCTGGTCCTGGCGGCGGCGCACCCGGCGGCACGCGTCCACGGCGTTAAACTTTGGGAAGAGCCGTTGCGCTAGACTAGTCCGCACGGCTTTCCATAAAGGGCGCGATGCTGAACCCTGAGCAGAAACAACTGGTCACGTCCACGCTGCGGTCGATCATCGACATGGCCATCCTGCCGACGCTGTGGCAGATGCCCTTCTGGGCGCGGATCGCGATCGGCGCGACGGCGTTCGGCGTGCTGGTGTGGGTGTTGCGGTAAGCGTCCCACGTGGGCGTTAGCGTGCGAGGAATGCCGAAACGCGCAGGATCGCATCGGCTCGCGCGGCGGGGTTCGTGCCGGTATGCGCCCGGCCGCTTCCGTCTGCCGAATAGGCGAGACCCCGCACCTCCCGGACGACTTTTTTCGGGTCGTCGAAATCATGGTAGGCATCGGCATATCCAATGAGTGTTACGCGGTCGCCAGTTGCGCTCGCGCGGTCGCTGAGTGTTTGGCACGGCGCAAACGGCGTCCAATCGTCGGCTTTGCCCATCAGCATGAGGAGCGGCACGCGGGCTCGCCATACGCCGCGTTCAGCCAACTTGCGGCAGCCTGGATAGAATGCGATGGCGCGCGCGAAGTCGGGTAGTTCGGCTTGCAGTTTGCGCGCAGCCGCAATCGTGTGAAGCACGGTGGTTGCCCCGTTCGACCAGCCCATGAGCGAAATCGCTGTCCTCGCCACATCGGGCCGCGACGCCAGATAAGCTTTGGCGGCCATCGCATCCCCGATGCGCTCGACTGAGGCGCGCACCGACCGGTTTGCCGTGCGGCACTGGCTGCCCATGCCGCGTGACGCAAAGCTGTCGGGGATCAGAACAAAGAAACCTGAAGCCGCGAGCAGCAGGCCCCAATCGGCCTCGCGCGCAGCAAGCGCGCCATTTTTCCCCCGTGTACCGCTGCAACCATGCAGGGCGACGACGGCTGGAAACGGTCTCTGACCTTGGGGTACGAAGAGCTCTGCCGACAGCGTCACGCCGTCGCCGGGAAACGTCACGGTTTCCGCCCGGGTCGCGCTCACGGTCGCCAACATCGATGCGGCAAGGAACGCCAGCACAACAACCGCTTTTCGTATGACCATATTCACCGAACTCACTCCTGCGGTTGCATCGATACAAACACGTTCAGCTCCGCCGCCGATCCGGCGCGGAGTTTCAAGATAGTGGGGGATGCGGGTGGAGTCCGATAAGCTGGTTGAAAGTTCTTCTTACCAGCCCGGCGGCCTCACCATTTTAGTAAAATCGGGGACCTGGGCCGGTGCCGATGCGCCTACAAAGAGACGATCCGGCAACACCCCACCCGCGTTGTGACGAAGCGATCCCATGCCATCCGGGTGGTCCACACCGGACGTAGTCCATTGCTGGACTGTGCACACGATCCGGGCCAGCTGATGGGTCCCCGAACACCGCGTCAAAACTCCTGATCCCCCGACAAACCCAGCTCGCGAACCGGTCCCCCATGGGGAAGGATACCGTTCAACCTACAGGCGTTTTTCGTCGCGGGGATAAGTTTGCGGCGCCGGTGCCGACCGCAGACCTCGCTCGTCCACGCGGTCCCTCGTCCACGCGGTCCATCGCATCTCCCGCCGGCCCCCGACTTTGCTGCGCGCGGGCCGCTACTCGAACGTCAAGCCGCGTTTTCGCTCTTGCGCTCGTTCTTCTTGCGGTCGTTGGGGTTCAGCCAGCGCTTGCGCAAGCGGATCGATTCCGGCGTGATCTCAACCAGCTCTTCGTCCGTGATGTAGCTCATCGCCTGTTCCAAGCTGAGCTTCATCGGCGTGACGAGTGTCAGCGCTTCGTCCTTGCCGGATGCGCGCACGTTGGTCAGCTTCTTGCCTTCAACGACGTTCACCACGAGATCGTTGTCGCGCGTGTGCTCACCAATGATCATGCCTTCATAAACGCGCGTCTGCGCGCCAATCATGAACGGGCCGCGATCCTGCAGCTTGAAGATCGAATAGGCGGTCGCTTCGCCGGTACCGTTCGAGATCAGCACGCCAGTGCGGCGGCCCTGGATATCGCCCTTCCAGGGTGCATACGAGTGGAAGATGCGGTTCATCACGGCCGTGCCGCGCGTATCCGACAGCAATTCGCCTTGATAGCCGAGCAGCCCGCGCGTCGGCACCAGGAACACCAAGCGCGTGCGTCCGCCGCCCGACGGGCGCATTTCGCGCAGCTCGCCTTTGCGCTCAGACAGCTTCTGCACGATCACGCCCGTGTGGGCATCGTCCACGTCGATGATGGTTTCTTCGATCGGCTCAAGCTTCTCGCCCGTCGTCTCATCTTTCTGCAGCACAACTTTGGGCCGCGAGACCGAAATCTCAAAGCCCTCGCGGCGCATGTTCTCGATCAGGATCGCCAGCTGAAGCTCGCCGCGCCCCGACACGATGAAGCTGTCTTTGTCGTCGCTCTCGGTAATGCGGATAGCGATGTTGCGCTCGGTTTCGCGCAGCAGCCGGTCGCGGATCACGCGGCTCTGGACCTTGTCGCCTTCCTGGCCTGCGAACGGGCCATCGTTGATGCGGAATGTCATCGACAGCGTCGGCGGATCAATCGGCTGGGCCTGCAACGGCACTTCGACGCTCAAATCGCAGATCGTATCGGCGACCGTTGCCGTGCTCATGCCAGCGATCGCGACGATCTCGCCAGCTTCGGCCTGTTCGACCGGCACACGGTCAAGGCCGCGGAATGCCAGCACCTTGCTGACGCGGAAGTTTTCAACCACCGTTCCGTCATGATGGAGCGCCTTCACAGCCATGTTCGGACGGATCACGCCTGACGTGATGCGGCCCGTCAAAATGCGGCCAAGGAACGGATCGGCTTCGAGCGTCGTCGCGAGGATGCGCAAAGGGCCATCGTCCAGCGTCGGCGGGGGCACGTGCGAGAGCACGAGGTCAAACATCGGCGCCAGGCTTTCCTGGGGACCTTCAGGGGCAAGCGCCATCCAGCCATTGCGGCCCGAGCCGTAAAGCGTTGGGAAATCAAGCTGCTCGTCAGTCGCATCAAGGTTGGCGAACAGGTCGAAGATTTCGTTCAGCACGTCGAGATGGCGCTCGTCGGGGCGATCGATTTTGTTGATGCACACGATCGGGCGCAGGCCACGCTTGAGGGCCTTGGAGACAACGAACTTCGTCTGCGGCAACGGCCCTTCGGATGCGTCCACCAGCACGATCACGCCATCGACCATGTTCATGATCCGCTCAACTTCGCCGCCAAAGTCGGCGTGGCCTGGCGTATCGATGATGTTGATGCGCGTGTCCTTCCAGACGACGGACGTACACTTAGCCAGGATCGTGATCCCACGCTCGCGTTCGAGGTCGTTTGAATCCATCGCCCGCTCGGCGACCTTCTGGTTCTCGCGGAACGATCCAGACTGTTTCAGCAGCTCGTCGACGAGGGTCGTTTTGCCATGGTCAACGTGCGCGATAATCGCGATATTGCGAAGGTTCATTGTCGGTCTCTATGGGAGCTTTTGAGGCTGAGGTCGCACGCAAAAGTGTGCAGCGCAGCACTCGTGTGACGGCTTGCTACCACAAGAGTGCGACATCTGTCCCACCTGGACTTGTCGCAGGCGGGCGATGGCCATCAAGGACCACTCAACACAACCCAACGCGGTGCCTCTCAACGCTCAAGGCGCATGGTCGGCCCGCTAGACATCGACCCCGGCTCCTTTTCCGGGGTCTCAAACAACATTGTCCGTCGAAAATGACTCGAAATCAACGCTCACGGCAACACAATCGTCTCAGGCATGTCATCCAGGCAATGTCATTTTCGCGTCTTCAAACAACCAAAACCGGTCGCAACTCCAAGTCGGGAGGCAGATGAGGACCAGCGATCGCTGGCTCGCAATATCCAACAGGGGCAGCGTTTGCGCCTGTGAAACCTCTGATACGATCGGCCCGTGCCGGTGCGGCAGTTGCGATGAGAACAACAAACGCCAGCTGCAGGCCAGCCAAATGCCGTCTGGCCAAGCCAAGTCTCCAACCCGCTTGAAA
>JBBRKD010000170.1:0-5164 GCA_038218255.1 Hyphomicrobiales bacterium
GGCAGCGCCTGCAGCTGTCGCCCCCGCAGCCAAGCCGCCAGCACCGGCACCAGCGCCAGAAGTCAAGAAAGTCGAAGCGGCCCCGGCACCCGCACCCGAAGTCAAAAAGGTCGAACCGGCACCTGCACCAGTCGCAGCGCCAGCAGCCGTTGTCGCGGCCCCCGTGGGCGTTCCCGGTGCCAACGGCATGCTCAAATACACCCTGCCGGGTGGCGCGGCGATCGACGTCGGCAAAGACGGGATCGAAGCCAAGCTGCTCGGCTTTGTCAGCAACAAGGACGCAGCCATCGACAAGAAGCTGTGGTTTGATTTCGACCGTCTGTCGTTTGACACCGGCTCGACCAACCTGACCGCCGACAGCAAGGCCCAGATCGGCACGGTCGCTGCGATCCTGAAAGCCTACCCGGCCGTGGCTGTGAAGATTGGTGGCTACACCGACAATCAGGGCGACCCCGACGCCAACATGAAGCTTTCAGCCGCACGCGCGAAGAAGGTCATGGAAGAGATCGCAGCAACCGGCATTACGGCCGACCGCATCGAAGCCGAGGGCTATGGCGACCAGTTCGCCATCGGCGACAACGCAACGCCAGAAGGGCGCGCCAAGAACCGCCGCACGTCGCTCAGCGTGCGCCAGAAGTAAACCATAGAGCGCAGACAAACGCGCGCGGTCCTCGACATCGGGGGCCGCGCTTTGGCATCAAGAGCCATTGCTTTTGTTCAACGCAATAACTGTTCAGCCAAGACCAGAAGCCAACCGCAACCGCCCACAAAGGACCCACAATGAACGCCTTTACCCTGAAAATTCTGACCGCGCTCGCAGCGAGCACGGTTGTTGTCGCAGCCCTGCCGGCAGCGGCCAAAACCGAAGCTAAGCCGAAGGTGTGCGCAGCCCTTAAGGCCGTTGACCCCGACAACGACGGCAAGTTCGATCTGGCAGAAGCCAGGAAGGCCGCAGAAGCTGCCTTCGACAGGATCAACAAAGATGCCGACAAGACGCTCGAAGGCAAAGAGCTCGCTGGCCGCCTGTCGAAAAAGAGCGTGAAGGCTGGCGATCCCGACAAGGACGGCACGCTCGACAAGGCGGAGTATGTTGCGATCGTCGAGAAGCTGTTCGCCGCAGCCAACAAGGACAAGGACGGCACGCTCGAGTGCAAGGAAGTGGGCTCATCGGCCGGTCGCGCGATGATGAAGCTGCTGAAGTAAAGCCAACGAGTGCCTTAAACGGGCCGGGACTGCAGCGCGCAGTTCCGGCCGTTATTGTTTTTATACGCTTTCGCGTTCAGCGACTGCGGCTTGCCACCAACTGACGGCGCTCCTATGCCAGCCCGATGAACACGCCCAATACGCTCCCCATTGAGGCGGCGTTGCCAGCGCTATTGGCAGCGCTGGCCGAACGTGCGTCAGCGGTGCTGGTGGCCCCGCCAGGGGCTGGCAAGACGACGCGCGTGCCGCTCGCGCTCCTCGATCAGCCCTGGCTCGGCGGCGCCAAGATCATCGTGCTCGAACCGCGCAGGCTGGCAGCACGCGGGGCGGCGGCCCGTATGGCCAAGACGCTCGGCGAACAGGTCGGCGACACGATTGGCATTCGCGCCCGGATGGGGACAAAGGTCTCGGCCCGCACCCGGATCGAAGTGATCACCGAAGGCGTGTTTACGCGCATGATCCTGGACGATCCGACGCTGGAGGGCGTGGGGGCTGTCCTGTTTGACGAATATCACGAGCGCTCGCTTGACGCCGATCTCGGCCTCGCGCTCGCGCTCGATGCCCAGCGCGGTCTGCGGGAAGACTTGCGCTTGCTTGTCATGTCGGCGACGCTCGACGGCGCGCGGGTTGCGCGGTTGCTGGACGGAGCCCCCGTCATCGAAAGCGAGGGCCGGGCGTTTCCAGTCGAAACGCGCTATCTCGGCCGCGACGTGCAGGCGAGGCTGGAAGATCAGATGGCAGCGGCCATCCGCCGAGCACTCGCAGCCGAGCCAGGCTCAATCCTGGCGTTCCTGCCAGGGCAAGCGGAAATCCGTCGGGTGGAAGAACGGCTTCAGGAAACGATCACCGATCCGGCCATAATCATCGCCCCGCTATTTGGCACGATGGATGTGGCAGCCCAGGATCTGGCGGTATCGCCCGCTGAGCCCGGCACGCGCAAAATCGTGCTTGCGACCGCGATCGCAGAAACGTCGCTGACGATCGAGGGCGTGCGGGTCGTGATCGATTGCGGGCTCGCACGCGTGCCGCGCTACGAACCAGACGTGGGGGTGACGCGGCTTGAGACCATACGCGTCTCGAAAGCATCCGCTGACCAGCGCCGGGGCCGCGCGGGGCGAACACAGCCAGGCGTGTGTTACCGCCTGTGGGACGCGCCGCAGGATTTGGCGCTGCTGCCCTACAACGAGCCCGAGATCAGGGCGGCGAGCCTTGCAGGCCTCGTGCTCGATTGCGCCGAATGGGGCGCGACAGATGCTGGCATGCTGTCGTGGCTCGATCCGCCACCAGCAGCTGGGCTTGCGGCTGCAAAGTCTGAACTGATGACGCTCGGCGCACTAACGGCCGATGGGCAGATCACGCCGCTCGGCCGCACCATGCGCACGCTGCCCCTGCCGCCCAGGATCGCCGCGATGGTGATCACGGCCGCCGCAATGGGCGCGGCGAACGAAGCCAGCGAGATCGCAGCGGTGTTGGTGGAACGCGGCCTGGGCGGCACCGACGTCGATCTGACGGCACGGCTTGCTGGCTTTCGCCGCGACCGTGGGCGGCGCGCCGACGACATGCGGCGTTTAGCCAAGGGCTGGGCGGAACGGGCAGCGGCGGCTGCACCGCGCCAAGTTGGCGTGACGGGCAAACCGACGACGGCTCACCTGCTGGCGCTGGCCTATCCCGACCGCATCGCCAAGGCGCGCGAGACACGCGGCCAGTTTCTGCTCGCCAACGGACGCGGGGCGATGATCGACGCGAAGGAGGCGCTGGCGGGAAGCGTATTCCTGGTGGTCGCTGACCTGACGGGCTCGGCGGCCGCAGCCAGGATCATGACCGCGTGTCCAGCGACAGAGGCCGAAATGACCGCATTTGCGGCAGGCCGCATCACGGAGGGCGAGGAGATCGCGTTCGAGATCGCCGCGCGGGCCGTTCGCGCGCGCCAGGTCCGCAGGCTGGACCAGATCGTCCTGGCGGCAACGCCGTTGAAACTGATCGCATCGCCTCAGGCAACCCGCGCTCTCGTCGCTGGCATTGCAGCACTCGGCATCGCGCAGTTGCCGTGGAGCAAGGGACAGATGCAGCTCCGCGAGCGCGTGGCGTTTTTGGCCGCCAGCGGGATTGAAGGCCTGCCCGACTTATCGGAGGCCGCTCTCGCCGCGAGCATCCACGACTGGCTCGAACCGTACCTGACGGGCAAGACCCGGCTCGACGACATCGGCGCAGACGACCTGGGCGGTGCGCTCGATGCGCTGGTGCCGTGGGATGTGAAACAGCACCTGGAACGGGAAGCGCCAACGCAGTTCGAAGCCCCAACGGGGAACCGCGTGGCGATCGACTATGATGGCCCCCAAGCGCCGGCCATCCAAATCAGGGTGCAGGAACTTTTCGGCCTCAAGGCACATCCAGCGATTGCGCAAGGGCGACGCCCGTTGACGCTGCATCTGCTATCGCCCGCCCACCGCCCCATCCAGATTACGCGCGATCTGCCGGGGTTTTGGGCTGGATCGTGGGCGGCCGTCAAAACCGAGATGAAAGGGCGGTATCCGCGTCACGTCTGGCCCGACGATCCATCAAACGCTGCCCCGACCGCGCGCGCCAAGCCACGAGGGACGTGAGGCGAGCAGGTAAGGGTGCAGCGTCGCGATGGCGAACCATGCGATATTGGCTCTAGCATCTTTGCTCTGGGTGAAGGCCCCGGATCGGCTTCGGTCGCTGCACTCCCGGTGCCGTCCGGGGAGCAGATCGACCGATAGCAAACACGCTCAACCCGATGCGGATGCGTCAGGGAGCGATAGCGAACCGGCGCTCATGCGCCGCCCCGCCGGAGCTTGCCCGAGCGGAGCGAGGAATAGCCTGCGTGAGGCAGAAGGACCCCAGCGTAAGGCTGTGCCTCCCGCAGGGGCGTGGGGACGGGTCCCCGCTCGCGAAGTGTAAGCCTACCCGACCATCTGTCCGAAGACATTCAGCTACTCGAACTCGGCGACGGCTTCGAGGGCCTCGACATTGCAGACGATGCGGTCGCCGGTGCGTTCAATCGCACCCTGGTCGGCAAGCAGCGCAAGCGCGCCGTTGACCTTGGGGCGGCTGGCGCCGATCAGAAGGCCGAGATCGGACTGCGACATGCCAAGCGAAAGATCGACGCGGCCGTTCTTGGGCGCGAGCCCCTGCAGTTTGATCGCCGACAGAAAGAGCCGCGCGAGCCGGACTTCGATGGGGTGCAGCGCAATGGCTTCGAGCTGCTGATCGGTGTCGCGCAGCCGGGCGCAGAGAAAGCGGATGACGGCGCGCGCCAATGCCGGACTTGCGTCCATCAGGCGATTGAGCACCGGTTGCGACAGCGTCATGGCCGACACTTTAGTGACGGCCGTGGCATCGGCGCTGCGCACCCCGCCATCGAGTGTCGCCATCTCGCCAAACGCCTGGCCAGCGGTTGCATGCGCAAACGAGAGTTCACGCCCCTCGGCTGAGAGGATGGAGAGCCGCACGCGGCCATCGACGACGAGGTAAAGCTCGCGACCGGGATCACCGCGCTGGAAGATCGATTGATTTGCAGCGAAATCGGCTGGTCGCATCGCGAGGGCGATTGCCGCGAGATCGGACGCATTCAGCCCCGAAAACAGATGGGTTTTTCCAAGCAGGTCTGTCAGACGTTCGACATTCGACATGCTGGATCAAAGCCCGCCAACCGCTGGGACAAGATGCGTGGAGCGGGCGAAGGGAATCGAACCCTCGTCAACAGCTTGGGAAGCTGCCGCATTACCATTATGCTACGCCCGCAAATGTTGAATGAGAGGTAACACAGTTCGCGCCAGCGTCAACGCGGCGGGACGCAAGCGGCGTTCGTGCGGGGCCGGACGCGCCGACCCCGCCCGAAAACGGCCCGCTTACCTCTTGACCAGAGCGTCGCGGATTTCCTTGAGATAGACTTCGCTGGGCGCAGGCGCGGCAGGAGCAGCCGCAGCGACCGGCTTCT
>JBBRKD010000171.1:0-5109 GCA_038218255.1 Hyphomicrobiales bacterium
CGCTTTAAGGGCGTCGCGACATACTATCTCCCGAGCTATCTCGGCTGGCGGCGCATGATCGAAAGAACCTCAGACGTCACCCCCGCCGCAATCCTCATGCAAGCCCTGCCTCACGCCGCAACTTGAAAGTTGAACAGAGCCCCTACAGTAGGGTCTTCCTTTTGCGTGTGGGTATTAAGCAGCCCGAAACAATCGCACCGCTTCGTCGCACTCAAACAGATACAGCAGCCATCGCAGCGCCTGCCCGCGCGGGGTCATCAAATCGGGATCGGTCGCAAGGATGAGCTTGGCGTCGTCGCGCGCGGCTTCGATCAGATCGGGCAATCCCGGCACATCGGCCACGCGAAACCCCGGCGCGCCCGACTGCCGCGAGCCCATCACTTCGCCACCGCCACGCAGCTCGAGGTCTTTTTCCGCGATCAGAAACCCGTCCTCGGTTTCCGTCATCATCTTGAGGCGCGCCTCCGCCGTGCGCCCCATCGGCTCGTCGTGCAAAAGCAGGCAATAGCTCTGGCGGTCGGACCGGCCGACGCGCCCGCGCAACTGATGGAGCTGGGCAAGCCCAAACCGCTCGGCATGCTCAATCACCATGATCGTCGCATTCGGCACGTTCACGCCCACCTCGATCACAGTCGTCGCAACCAGGATTTGAAGCCGGTTAGCCGAGAATTCCGCCATCACAGCGTCCTTCTCGGAACCCTTCATGGCGCCATGGAGCAGGCCGACAATCGGGCCGAACACCTGAGTGAGATGGGCGTGGCGGGCTTCGGCGGCGGCAAGTTCGGACACCTCAGACGTTTCGATCAGCGGGCACACCCAATAGATTTGCGCACCAGCCGCCACGGCGCGCCGTAGCCCATCGATCACGTCTTCCATGCGCGCGATGGCTGGCGACGTGGTTTTAATCGGCTTGCGACCGGCTGGCTTTTCAGTGAGCTTTGAAACGTCCAGATCTCCATAGTGCGTCATCAACAGCGTGCGCGGGATTGGCGTCGCGGTCATGACGAGCACATTGGTTCCGCCCCGCCCCTTGGCCTGCAGCGCCATGCGTTGATGCACGCCGAAACGGTGCTGCTCGTCGATCACAGCGAGCGCCAGATCGTGGAACACGACATCGGGCGTGAACAGCGCGTGCGTCCCGATGAGAATATCGATTTCGCCAGCCGCCAGCCGATCGAGCAGGCTCTTGCGCACGCGACCCTTTTCGCGCCCCGTCAATAGGCCAAGCCGGAGACCCGCTTTCTCAGCGATCGGGAACATGCTTTCAGCATGCTGGCGCGCCAACACCTCGGTCGGGGCCATGAGCGCGGCCTGCGCACCGATCTCGACCGCATTGGCCATCGCCATCAGTGCGACCACGGTCTTGCCCGAGCCAACATCGCCCTGCAGCAAGCGGTTCATCCGATGAGGGGCCGCCATATCGGCATAAATTTCATCGAGCGCCGTGGTCTGCGATCCCGTGAGCTGAAACGGCAGTCCCGCGATGATCCGCTTGCGGATCGCCCCCGCGCCTGCAATTTGCCGCCCTTTTTGCGCCCTGAGGTTGCCCCGCACCAGTCCGAGTGCCAATTGGCCCGCCAGCACCTCATCATAGGCGAGCCGCTGCCACGGCGCGCTACCCGGCGAGATGTCGCCTGCGTCCACGACGCGATGGAGCCGCAGGAGTGCCGAGACCGCATCCGGCCAACCTTTTGCGGCTAAAAACGCCGGATCGAGCCATTCCGGCAGCCGCGGCACGAGATCGACCGCCTGCCGCGAGGCTTTGGACAACACCTTGCCCGACAGTCCAGCTGTCAGCGGATACACGGGCTCCAATAGCGGCAGGTCGGCGCGCCGTTCGGGCGGCACGATGTAATCGGGATGGACCATCTGCAGACCATCGCCGAACCGTTCCACCCGGCCCGACACGAACCGGATTGATCCTTCCGGCAGCGAGCGCTCGATGAAGCTGCGCTCCATATGAAAGAAGATCAGATCGAGCCGCCCGGTGTCGTCCTCGCACAGCACTTTGTAAGGGGCCTTGGTGTTCCCGCGCGGGCTCGGGCGGTGCTTGAGCACGCGCACTTCGAAGGTTGCGATCGTCCCGGCCTCAGCGCCCGCAACCGTCGGCTCGGCGCGCCGGTCCACAACGCCGGTCGGCAGATGCCACAGCAGATCGAGCACGCGCGGTTCCATGACGCCGGGCGGCAGCGCCAGTGCTTTGCGCAACAGCAAGACCATGCGCGGGCCGATCCCTGTGAGGGTTTCGGCGGGCGCAAACAGGGCTGCAAACTCAGTCGGCCGCATGCGTGTCTCCGCTCCCGCGCGCGTCTGCGGGAGCCGTGTGGATTTAGGGTCTCTAGACCCGAACTTGAGACCCTAACTTGCGGCATTGAGCCCTGGGCGCAAGCCCGTATCGCCAGTGGCAGCGAAGGCCGGGGCACCTTATAAGAGGGAAAATGTGACGGGGTGGCAGCAATGCCGTCCCGCGCTTTGCGTTGCTGCAGCTTTGTGAGCCAAAACACCCATGACCGTCACCTCCGACCTCGACACGCGCCGTAGGCGCGCAGCCTACCGCGCCGCCCACCGTGGCACGAAGGAAATGGACTTTATGATCGGCCGCTACGCCGAGGCCGTTTTACCGACGCTCGCCGATCCAGACCTTGGGCGCTTTGAGCAGTTCCTGTCGCTTTCCGACCCCGACTTACAAAAATGGCTCCTGAAGCCCGATATGATCGCTGGCCTCGAATTCGAAGACCTCATCCTCAAAGTCCGCGCCTTCCACAGGGTGTAACGTAGGCGTGAAAGACCCATGCGTTTACATTTTGGCGAGCGGAACGAACGGAACACTCGACGTCGGCTTAACGAGCGACCTAGCGACCCGCCTGTCGGGGCACACTCTGGCGAACATCGATAGCTTCACAAAAAAATACGGCGTCAACCAGCTCGTTTATTACGAACATCATGTCACGATGACCGACGCTATCCGACGTGAACATTCGATCAAACGATGGCGCAGACTTTGGAAAATCAGACGGATCGAAGGCATGAACCCGGAATGGAAAAACCTATTTGACGCGTCAACGGGCGAGATTGCTTTCGGCACCGGCGACCGCGAAGCAAGTGCCGAACCAATCGATCCGAACCAAGAGTAGCGCCAAACGGTTAGGTGCTTGGGTCCCGGCCTTCGCCGGGATGACGGTAAATTGCGCAGCTCATACCCTTTGGTGACACGGCATAAGTCCAACCCACTCAAAACGTCATCCCGGCGAAGGCCGGGACCCAAGCACGTTGGCTATTTTGTTCCACAGACATCGAGACCTCACGCTGATGATCACGCCTGCAACCCGCTCCGACATTATTCTTTCTGGCGCCCCAGAGGGGCTTGATGCGCTTGTGCTCGCCCGCCTCGTGGAGGAATCGGCTGACGGCGCGAAAGCTGGCCTCATTGTCCACATTGCGCGTGACGACCGCCGCGTGGATGCGCTTGAAACCGCGCTCGCGTTCTTTTCGCCCAAGACCAGGATCGTCTCGTTTCCAGCGTGGGACACCGTCCCCTACGACCGCGTCGGCCCCAACACCGAGATCGTCGCCAAGCGCATTACCGCACTTGCCAAACTCACGCTGTCGTCGCGCAAAGAGCCGACCATCGCGCTGACCACGGTCAACGCCGTGCTCCAGCGCATCCCACCGCGCGCGTTTGTAAAGGAAGCCCTCAAGCCGATCGCGCCCGGCCAGCGGATGGACCTCAACCGGCTCGCCAAGCGCTTGACGCTGTCAGGCTTCGTGCGCGTTGGCCAAGTGATCGAACCCGGCGAATTTGCCGTGCGCGGCGGCATCGTCGACTTGTATCCACCCGGCCGCACCTCGCCCATCCGCCTCGATTTTTTTGGCGACACGCTGGAGTCAATTAAATCGTTCGACGCCGAAACACAGCGCACGACGAAGCCGCTGCAGAAATTCGTCCTCATGCCGATCAGCGAGGTTGCGTTTGGCGACGCGCCGACCGCCCTGTTTCGCTCGCGCTATGTGGCGCTCTTTGGCGGGGCCGCTTCCAGCGAAGACCCGCTCTATGAAGCTGTCAGCGGCGGCGGACGCTATCAAGGGATGGAGCATTGGCTGCCGCTGTTCCACGACAAGCTGGAAACCCTGTTCGATTATCTGCCCAGCGCGCCCGTCTCGTTCGATCATTTGTCGGATCAAGCGATCGCCGAACGCTTTACCCAAGTCCGCGAACATTATGAGGCCCGCGTCGATGCACTCGAAGCCCATGCATTTGGTGCCCCGCCCTATAAGCCTGTGCCGCCCGACCAGATGTTCCTCGACGGCGCAGCCTGGGGGGCGGCCCTTAAAGACCACATCGTCCGCCGCCTGAGCCCGTTTGAGCTCGACGCAGGCGCCAACGTCCGTTCCTGGCGCGGCAAGCACGGGCGCACGTTCGCGCTTGAACGCCAGAACCCCGACCTCAACGTTTTCGACGCCGTGAACACGCATATCCGTCAACTGCACGCCGACCACCGCCGCGTGATCGTTGCCGCCTGGACGTTAGGCGCACGCGAACGATTGGCGAGCCTGCTCGCCGATCATGGCTTGAAGAAAATCCACAAGATCGAAAGCTACACCGACGCGCTGGCGCTTCCAGCAGACGCCACAGCCCTCGCCGTGCTTGGACTTGAGCAGGGCTTCGAGACGCCTGAGATCGTCGTCATCGGCGAGCAGGATATTCTCGGCGACCGCATGGTTCGCCCGCGCCGCAAACAGCGCAAAGCGTCCGACGTCCTCACCCAAGCGGCAAGCCTCACGGTCGGCGACCTCGTTGTCCACGCCGATCACGGGATCGGCCGCTTCCAGGGCCTCAAGACCATCACGGCACTCGGGGCAGCGCATGACTGCCTGGAGCTGCACTACGCAGGCGGCGACAAGCTGTTCTTGCCGGTTGAAAACATCGAGCTGCTCTCGCGGTATGGTTCCGATGGCAGCGACAGCCAGATCGACCGGCTTGGCGGCGCGGCCTGGCAATCGCGCAAGGCGCGCCTCAAGCAGCGCCTGCAGGAAATGGCGTCCGAGCTGATCAAGATCGCAGCGCTCCGCCAGTTGAAAGAGGCCCCGGTCATCATCCCGCCAACGACC
>JBBRKD010000172.1:0-5108 GCA_038218255.1 Hyphomicrobiales bacterium
AGGGAGGAAACGCCCAAGGAGGGCAGCGACAGCCTCGACCAAAGCCGCGGTTGCCGCAGTGCAATAATTGCCCGTGCAGCGCACAATGTTCAACCGTCAAATCTGCATAGCTGATATCAGGTTCCCGCAGCTCGGCGGAACGTCGAGTTCATCAAATGAGCCGAGTTGCGACGCAAAAAAGGCCGTCCTTGCGAACGGCCCAGGTCGAGGGAGGAAACGCCCGAAGTGGGCTATGACCGAAGCGAAACAGCACCTCGTTCACCGCTATATCTGTGCATGCGTTCGCAAATTCAGGCAACGAACGAGATCGCAAAACCCTTGGATTGGAATTGTCTGATACCGAGTTGCAACACTAAGCCCAACAGCGACCAACGAATTTTTCGCTCACTCAACTGAACGTCCAATCACAAACCATTCTCTTTCAAATCCCGCTGCCATTGCCGTGCGCAAGCCGATGGCAACTCTGCCATATCGAGAGTTAATCGTGACGCGATCACCACCCTTTCCTGCGCTACTTGCCGCCGCCCACGCGGTGGCCGACGTCGCCGCCACAGCCATCCGACCTCATTTTCGCCGGACCTTGGACATCGAGGACAAAGGGGGTGCCATGGGATTCGACCCTGTCACAGTGGCCGACCGCGCCAGCGAACGCGCCATAAAACGCTACCTCGCGCAGGCCTTCCCAGAACACGGCATCGTCGGTGAGGAGTTCGGCACAACACAACCTGACGCGCGCTTCCGATGGATCATCGACCCGATCGACGGCACGCGCGCATTCATCATGGGCATGCCGACCTGGGGCACGTTGATTGGCCTCGCGGATGGCGAGACCCCAGTTCTCGGCGTGATGCACCAGCCATTCACGGGTGAGCGGTTCTGGTCGGCCAAGTCCACCGCGCATATGTCATGCGCCGACAGTTCAAAATCTCGTCGCCTGAAGACGCGCGCCTGCCCGACACTCGATCAGGCGGTCTTCTCGGCAACTCACCCTGACCTTTTTGCCACCCGAGCCGAGAAAGCCGTCCACGCGCGGATCAAGGCCTGCGCCCGCATGACGCGCTATGGCGGCGATTGCTACGCCTACTGCATGCTCGCGGCCGGACACATCGATGTCATTGCCGAACCGGGTTTGAAGACTTACGACATTGCAGCGCTGATCCCGATCATCGAGCGAGCTGGCGGCGTTGTCACAACCTGGGACGGCACATCAGCGCTGCACGGCGGCGATATTTTGGCCTGTGGGGACCGAGCGCTCCACGCGCAGATCCTGACCCTGATCGCCAGCGCCTGACGGTTTGGACATTCCGCTTTGCACTTTGGGTTCGACAGGCGGTTACGCTGCAATCTGATCGACGCCGAAGTAAGCGTCGAAGGCCGCCCAAAACCGACGCCGCACGCCGTCGCTTTCTTGCAAGATTTCGTGGCGCGCGCCGGGCATAAGGATATGTGTTCCCACTTTGAGGCCCGACGCAAAACGTTCGATTGCGGCCACAGAAACGATCTCGTCGTCTCCGGCCGCAAACAGCAGCGAGGGAACCCGGACCCGCAGGGGATAGTCGCGGGCCGCCAGCACGGCGCAAGATCGCAACGCAGATCGCACCCACCCGACGGTCGGCGAGCCCAAGCCAAGTTCGGGCGCTGCCATGAGCACGGCCTTGTTGCGCTCAAACCGCTCCCGGTCGCCCGTCAGAAGGTTGCCCTCAAACGGCCCGATCTCAACGGGCATCGGCGAACCACCTCGTGCATAGCGTGTGGCGAGCCCGAACGTCGCTCCGACCTCTGCATAAGCCCGTGCAATGCCAAGCGGTGTCTTTAAGCGCTCAGGGGCAATCGCGATCATCGGGGCGCACAACACAAGCCGGTCGAACCACGACCCCGGCTCGACCGCGTGGCGCAAGAGGATGTGCCCCCCCATGGAATGTGCAAGCGCCACATACGGGGGAGGACAATCGGGCAGCACCACGTCTTTCATGAAGCGCACAAGATCGCGGTCGTATACGGAAAACGACGGGATGTGGCCGCGCGCCTTGTCGGCTAATGGGCGGTACGATCCGCCCTGCCCTCGCCAATCGAGAGCGGCAACGGAAAAACCGCGGCGGCGCAATTCCGCGATGACTTCAAAGTATTTTTCAATGAACTCCCCTCGGCCCTGAAAGAGGCACACGGTGCCGCGTTTGGGGCCGCGCGTGGCAGGCCAACGCGCAAATCGCAGTGGAGCCCCGTCAAACCCATTCACGACCCCTGTAATGGCCCCGCTCGGCACCGGATTGGATGCCAATGACACCAACTGCGACACCAATTGCATACAGCCTCCCAAGCGAGCTGCCCGCGCGCGCGCTGATCCGACATTTGGGTGCCATAGTGTTCAACGCGGGCGCGGTGTCAAACGCGGTTGCTCGGCGCCCGTTCAGCGCCAGTGACGGCGATACCCACCACCATAATACCCGCCACGATAATAGTATGCGCCATAGGCTGGGCGCGGCGCATAGTAATAGGTGTCGCGCGGCGGCGGAGAGGACTCTTCCACGTAAATAACACGCCGATGCGATTCGATGACTTGGCCCGAGCAGCTGTCGACCTGCAGATCGAACCGGCGCCCCCCGTCGGCGCGCGCCGTCATGAAGGCCACGTTCCCGCGATATTCAACGGCGTCGAAGGCGTGCCAACCCTGGGCGTTGAGAGAGTCGCGCAGCTCCACCTTGGACAGGCAACGTGGGGCATGGGCACGATAGTCTGCGCGCGGGGGCGCATATTCGGCAGGCGGCGGCTGCGGCACGGGATAGCCGTCGTCTTTTGTGGAGCCACGCCAAGGCAACGGCTCACCAGCGTCGGCATTGGGTCCAGCCAAGACGGGGCCCGTTGCGAGCGCTGAGATGGCGACGAAAAGGGTCAAAAGGCGCCGTAGGTGACATGGCATGGAGATCGTCCTCATATTGTGACGGCGACAGATGTGACGGCATGCGGAACGCTGACCGGATTGACATGAACCGCAGATGAAAATTCGGCCACATCAATGTCTTGCGGAGCAAACTTGGCGACGCTGTGGCACGCAGGGCACCGCTTGGGGTCTGGAATGGACTTGCGTTTGAATGTCGCGCTCGACAGGCGACGCTGAGCGCTTTGTAGCCTTGCCGCCAACAGAAGCCGCACTCCACCAGGGCGGTTCGCATCCAACTGGCCACCCACGGCTTCAATTGCATGCTCGACCCACGTGCCACGACAAACGCGATCTCGCGTGCCAGAACCCTGAGGCAGCCGACCCCTCAGACGGCGATCAGCCCTCGCCGCGTTTCATACTTTTGCATAATGTTCGTACATGAACTATCCGCTTGCGACGTCCTGCACTTTGATGCTAGCAAAGCGAACGTTGGTTCTTCTATACGACAACCTGGTGACACATGCGGCACCCGACAGATGGCAAGCACCTGGAACCCCGGCAGGCGGTTATGAAGCCTCAGCTTCATACTGTGACGCAATTGGCGGCGGAGCTCGGCATCACACCGCGGACGCTGCGCTTTTACGAAGGCAAAGGGCTGATCACGCCGAGCCGCCTCGGCACGACGCGGGTTTATATGGCGCGCGACCGTGCGCGGATGATCCTCATTCTCCGCGGCAAGCGCTTAAGTTTCACCCTGCGCGAGATCGCAGAATACCTCGATCTTTACGACGCCGACCCCAACCACAAAACGCAGAACGCGCGGTTGTTGAAGCTTGTCAACGCCCGCATCGTTAAACTTGAACAACAGCGGATTGCGCTCGATGAAATGCTGGTCGAGCTGCATGCCTGGAAGTCCCATGCCGAAACTGTCCTGACCGATGCAGCGACAGCCATAACACCCAAGTCGTAACCCACGCGCATTCACAAGCCATTGGAGTCAGCAATGAAATCGATCGTTATTGCCGGATATGCCCGCTCACCATTCCATCTTGCCAAGAAGGGTGCGCTCGCGGGCGTCCGGCCCGATGATCTCGCAGCCGAGGTCGTTCGGGAGTTGGTGGCCCGCCTGGGCGTTGATCCCAACACGATCGAAGATCTGTTGATGGGGTGCGCATTTCCTGAAGGCGAGCAAGGCTTCAACATCGGCCGCATGGTTGGCCTGATGGCAGGGCTGCCAAACTCCGTCGGCGGGGCCACGATCAACCGCTATTGCGGATCGTCGATGCAGTCGATCCACAGCGCGGCTGGCGCCATTCAGATGGGGGCAGGCGACGCGTTCATTTGCGCGGGCGTCGAAAGCATGAGCCGCACACCCATGATGGGCTTCAACCCGATGCCGAACCCCGCGTTCGCCAAGCTGAACCCCGGTGCGCATCTTGGTATGGGCGATACGGCTGAAAACGTCGCCAAGCGTTGGCAGATCACGCGCGCCGACCAGGAAGCCTTCGCGGTTGCCTCGCAGAAGAAGGCCGCTGCCGCAGCCGCGGCAGGCAAGTTCAAGGACGAAATCGTCGCGATCAAATCGAAGGCTGGCCCGGTCACAGCCGACGGAACGATCCGCGCAGACACGACCACCGAAGCGCTCGCAACATTAAAGCCTGCCTTCAGTGCCGATGGCACGGTCACGGCTGGCACCTCATCGCCGCTGACGGACGGCGCGGCCGCCGTGTTCGTCTGCACGCAAGAGTACGCTGAAAAGCACAAGTTGCCGATGCTCGCCCGCATCAAGTCGATCGCGGTGTGTGGATGTGATCCCGAGATCATGGGCATTGGCCCGGTCGGCTCGTCGAAAAAGGCGCTCGCCCGCGCCGGGATCGAAGCCAAGCATCTCGACGTGGTGGAACTGAATGAAGCCTTCGCCAGCCAGGCCATCGCCTGCATCAAGGACCTCGGCCTGAACAAAGACACCGTGAATCTTGACGGTGGCGCGATTGCCATCGGACATCCGCTCGGCGCGACAGGCGCAAGGATCGTTGGCAAGGCCGCAAGTCTGCTCGCGCGCGAAAAGGGCAAATACGCTCTCGCCACGCAGTGCATCGGTGGCGGCCAGGGCATCGCAACCGTACTGGAGGCCATCTGATGGACACGCACGCAACACCCGGCCGCGCTATGCCTGAGATCAGGAAAGTTGCCGTCATCGGCGCCGGTGTCATGGGCGCGGGCATTGCGG
>JBBRKD010000173.1:0-5100 GCA_038218255.1 Hyphomicrobiales bacterium
GAGGGCAAGAACCGCGAGGTGCGCCGCATTCTGGGCTCGCTCGCGCTTGAGGTGAACCGGCTCATCCGCGTCTCGTTTGGCCCCTTCCAGTTGATGGAACTGACACCTGGCGACTACGAGCCCGTCAAACGCCGCGTGCTCGCCGATCAGCTCGGACCGGATGCGGCCCGCTTCGGGCTGACAGGCGCCATCGACGGCTACAAAGCCCGCCAAGCCAAAAAACCCGGAACCCACGGCGGCGATGCCTGATGATGATTCGCGGCGTCACGTCTTGCAACGAAAAGACTGGTGGGATGCGGAGGCTGTGCCTTCCGGTGGGGTGGGGGGCTAGCCCCGCTTCGCGCAGCGCGCGCACATGAGGGTCGTCGCCGGATCGCTGAGAGGACGCGCGCTGGCGGCTCCCAAAGACGAGCGTACGCGCCCGACGTCGGACCGGGTGCGGGAAGCCGTATTCAACATCCTGGCGCATGGCGCAGCGCACGTCGAACTCCAGGGCGCGCGCGTGCTCGATCTGTTCGCTGGCACCGGCGCACTCGGCATCGAAGCCCTCTCGCGGGGGGCAGCCTTCTCGCTGTTCGTCGAGGAGGAGCCCAACGCACGCGCGCTCATCCGCACCAACATCGAAGCGTTCGGCCTCACGGGGCAAACCAAGATTTTCCGGCGCGATGCGACCGATATGGGACCGTCCGCCCAGATGGGCAGCTATGGCCTCGTGTTCCTCGACCCGCCGTATGGATTAGGGCTTGGCGAACGCGCGCTGACGTCGATTGCCAACGGCGGCTGGCTTGATCCAGGCGCAATCATTGTGCTCGAAGAGCGCAAGGATGTCGTCATTGCGTTCCCTGCTGGCTTCGCCGAGCTCGAAACCCGCACCTGGGGCGACACGCAAGTCATGTTTGCGCAGTGGGACCGGGCCTAACGCACACCCGCAAGTTCGATCAGCGCCCGTGTCAGCATGCCATCCGGCGTGCGCAGGCTTGCGAGAACGTTGAAGTGGTTGCAGCCCTCAAGCGGGATCAGCGCGCCGAGCGCACCGCCCGCCGTTCGCTTGGCATGATAATCGCAACTGTTGGCCACGAGCGCTGGCAACTCCGCCGTGCCATAGGCAATCGCAAGCACCTTTGACGAGCTGGCCAGCCGATGCGGTGAGAGCGTTGCGCACGCCTCTGGCGTGAGATGCAGCGTTGCCTGATAGGCCGTATCGCGCAACGGCCCCAGTTCGAAGATGCCTGACACGGCAAGCCCAGCAGACACGAGTGGATGATCAAGCATCATCGTCGCTAGATGCCCACCCGCCGACCAACCGGCTACGATCACAGGGCCGGTGATCCCATAACCCTCGCGATGGTCGGCCAGCCAATCGAACGCTGCCCGCATCTCAGCGACGATCTCCGGCACTGTGGCATCAGGAGCCAAAGTATAACCCGGCAACGCGGCCGACCAACCGTGCGCGCGAACGCCGTCCGCCATGCAGGTGAACACCTCGCGGCTGTTGCGCAGCCAATACCCGCCGTGGATGAACACGAAGCACGGCGCGCCAGTCTGGCCGGGGAAGAGATCCCATTTGTTGCGCGGCTTTGGCCCATAGGCGACGTCGAGATGGGCTGGCGCCTGCGCCCGTATCTCAGCCGAGACGCGGGTCCATTCGGCGATCCAAGCCGCACTTTCAGCGACGGCCGCAGCATTATTGTAGGCGGCATCGCGTGCCGCCTGCGGGAGATCGCACCACGCCGTGTCTGCTTTACTCATGCCTTCGCCCCCTTCGCACCAAAGCCCAACGCGGGCGCAGCATCTGGATCAAGCGGCCATCGCGGACGGACGGCCGCATCAAGCCCATCGACGAGCCCGCGCGCCAGCCGCTCAGCTCCAGCCCACGCGACCATCGCCGCGTTGTCGCCGCACAATGCGATCGGGGCCACATGAAAGTGCATCGCATGGGCCTTAGCCAACTGTGTGAGATCGGCGCGCAGGCGCTGGTTGGCCGCAACACCGCCAGCCACCACGAAATGGTCGATCGGGGCAGCGCTCAAGGTTCTCGCAATCGTCATCGCCCGCGCACAACGGTCCAACACGCTGCCCGAAACCGCGGCCTCAAAGCCCGCGCAAAGGTCGGCGATGTCTTGATCGCTCAACGGCTGATAGGCAATCGCGTGGCGGCGCACGGCGGTCTTGAGACCTGCAAACGAGAAATGCGGCTCCTCCCGCCCCATCAGCGGTCGCGGCAAAACAAAACGCGCCGGATCGCCGCTTTTCGCGCAGCGCTCAACCGCGGGCCCTCCCGGCTGACCCAGCCCCAGCAGCTTCGCCGTCTTGTCGAACGCTTCCCCCAGCGCATCGTCGATCGTTGTGCCAATGCGACGATAGCGCGCCACGTCTTCGACCAGCAGCGTCTGGGTATGACCGCCAGACACGAGCAGCAGCAGATAGGGCGGGCGCAACCCATCCGTCAGGCCGACCGTCAGCGCGTGCGCCTCCAGATGGTTGATCGCCAGAAACGGTTGACCCGTCGCGAGCGCCAGCGCCTTCCCTGTCACCGACCCGACAATCAGCCCGCCATTGAGCCCCGGCCCCGAGGTCGCCGCGATCGCATGCATCTCCGCCAGCGTGCACCCCGCAGCTTCGAGCGCCTCCGCAATCAGCGTATCGAGGCATTCGACATGCGCGCGCGCCGCAATCTCGGGCACCACCCCGCCGTAGGCCTGATGGGCCGCCCACTGCGACCGCACCACGTTCGACAGGATGCGACCACTGCCAGAAGCCGTGCGCCCGACGACGGCCGCCGCTGTCTCATCGCAACTGGTCTCGATGCCGAGAACAAAGGTTTCACCGGCGGCGCGTGTCACGTCTCAACGACCTCCGTTTGCAAAGTTTCAGGCCGATGGGCATACAGGCGCGCATGTCGCAACGCGAGTGGGTGACTACCCGCACCCGTTTGGGGGAACGAGTTCCCCCAAACCCCCTCCCTTTCTGGGACCAAAAAGAAAGGGGAGTGTGAGGGGTCACCCCTCACGCGGGGTGTGGGCGGAAGCCCCGTTCGCGAAACGACCACGATCAGTCCGCCTACCATTCGATGAGAGATCAGAGCAAGTGACCACCCTTCGTATCGGCACCCGCGGCTCGCCGCTCGCCCTCGCCCAGGCCAACGACGTCCGCACGCGCCTGATGGCGGCCCATGGGCTGAGCGAGGATCAGGTAACGATCCGCGTGATCAAAACGAGCGGCGACATGATCCTCGACCGGCCGCTGTCGGAAGCGGGCGGCAAGGGGCTGTTCACGAAGGAAATCGAGGAGGCGTTGATCGCCAACGAGATCGACCTCGCGGTGCATTCCATGAAGGACGTACCGACCGCGCTTCCAGATGGGCTCTACATTTCGACGATCCTCCAGCGCGAGGATGTGAGGGATGCGTTTATTTCGCTTAAATACAAAACGCTGGCGGACATGCCGAAGGGGGCTGTCATCGGCACATCCTCGCTCCGGCGGGCGGCCCAAGTGAGGCGCGCACGGCCCGATCTCCACGTCGTAGAGTTTCGCGGCAACGTGCAGACGCGCCTGCGCAAGATCGCAGACGGCGTGGCGGATGCGACCTTCCTCGCCATGGCCGGGTTGAACCGCCTCGGCATGGCCGACCGGGCCACGTCTGCGATCGAGACCACCGTCATGTTGCCAGCGGTTGCTCAAGGCGCGGTCGGCATCGAAATCCGCCAGGACGACGACGCAACCGCCCGCGCGCTCGTCCCACTCAATCACGACCCCACGGCGATTTGCGTCGCGGCTGAGCGGGCGTTCCTGACAAAGCTCGAAGGCTCATGCCGCACGCCGATCGCAGGGCTCGCCGAAATCACGGGCGGCCAGTTGCGCTTCCGTGGCTCGATCCTGACGCCTGACGGCACCGGCTGTCATGATGCCCAGCGCCATGGCCTCGTCGCCGATGCGAGCGCGCTCGGCTATGATGCGGGCGCGGAACTGCTGGGCCGCGCCGGGCCTGAGTTCTTCAAGGGACTGCCCGGCCACGCGTGAGGACCGCAGTGCACATTCTCATCACCCGGCCCGAAACTGACGCGCACGACTGGCGCGTCCGGCTCGAAGCCCTCGGCGCAACCGTCAGCGTCGATCCGCTGCTGACGATCACGCTCGCCCCGCCGCAAAGGCTCGACGTTACGGGCGTCCAGGCGTTGATCGCCACCAGTCGCAACGGCGTGCGCGGGCTGGCAGCCGGATCGCCGCAGGTTCTGGATGATGCCCGCAGGCTCCCGATGTTTGTGGTTGGGCCCGGCACGGCGGACATGGCGCGCGCCATGGGCATGCCGACCGTCCACGAGGGCCCAGCATCAGCGCGCGATCTGGTCCCGGTCATCATCGGGCTCGCCACGCCTCGCGACGGCGCGCTGCTCCACGTGTGCGGCAACAAGCTCGCGTTCGACTTAGGCGCAGCGCTCGCAGTCACGGGCCACGTCGTCCGACGGCAGATGGTCTATCGCTCTGATCCAGCAACCGCATTGGCCCAGACCACCCTCGACACCCTGCGCGACGGCAAGATCGACGCCGTCGTACTCACCTCGCCGCTGTCGGCCAGAACGTTCGCCGCACTCGTCGCTAAATCCTCATTACATGAGCCATGTCAGAGACTTATTTACGTGTGCCTGTCAGAGGCGATTGCGTCCGCGTTGGCTCCACTGGCACCGACAAACGTGCGAGTTGCTGAGGCACCAAATTCGGATGCAGTGTTTACCCTCATTCATGGACTAGCGGCGGAGCGTGGTTGAGTTGTATTATGCCGTTGTTATTGGCCGCACTCTTGCGTGACGCAGCGGGTTTCATGCCCACTGACGCCGATCAATGTAGCTGTGGCCCGACGAGGAGTTGAGTGCGCCGATGACCGACAAAAAAGACGATACGTCCAAGCCAATATCCAGCGCGCCACCACTGGGAGCCAAGCCGGGTGACGGTAAGCCCTTAGACTCCAAGCCGTCGGACACCAAGCCGACAGATTCCAAAGCGTCGGACCCCAAGCGGCCGCACGCGACGATCGATCTCAAAGCCGTCGAAGTGAAACCCGTTTCCCCGGTCACGCCGGCCGTCAATCCGGCAGCTTCGGCC
>JBBRKD010000174.1:0-5092 GCA_038218255.1 Hyphomicrobiales bacterium
GGACCGAGATCGAGCGCACAAAGCCCTCCCCTCCGCCGCGCAGGACGATCCAGTCGCCAACCTTAATCGGGCGTTCAACGAGGAGGATGAGCCCCGATACGAAATTGTTGACGATCGACTGCAGGCCAAAGCCGATCCCGACTGACAGCGCACCTGCGACGATCGCGAGATTGGTGATGTCGATGCCGCCAAACGAGACGGCAGCAAGCGTTGCGAGCGCAAAGCCCGCATAGCCAATGCCCTGGTGGATTGAGTTGGCAATGCCAGGGTCGAAACGGTCCGGGCGAAGAACATTCGCTTTCAGCCAGCGTTGCATCAAGCGAGTGGCTGACAGCAGCCCGACGAAGAGGGCGAGCGCGAGTAGGATCTGGAACAGCGAGACCTTCAACTGTCCGATCTGGAAACCAAAGACGACCGATTTGACGCCTGCGAGCACGTCGAACAGCGAAAAGCCCCATGCCAGAAGTAGGGCCGGGAGCGTCGCCATCGCCAGCAGACTGTGCAGAACGAGTGAAAGTGCGCGCGCGATCACGCGCCGCTGATCGTCGCCGATCGAGAGGCCGCGGGCAAGGAAACCGCCGACCAGCGTGGCAGGTGAGGCGGTTGCCCGTTCGATGGTGCGAATGGCCAGATGAAGCAGCACCACCACAACGGCCCAACTGCCCGTGATGACGACTTGACCGGCGGCAAAGCGGCTGAGAGCGACGTAACCTGCAAGCGCTGCGCCCACGATCGCAATTGCGACGGCCAACAGCGGGAGCTTGAGCCATGGAGGGGCCATGCGAGATACGGGCGCGGGTGTTGCGAGTACCGCACCATCGGTGGGCGTCTCGTCCACTGCGGGCGCGAGGCTCGCCGGCGGCGATGAGCCGGCCTCGAAAGGGGTCGCGACGACGCGGAGAAGAAGGGCTGCAAACGCGAGGCTCGTCACAAACGACAACGCAACGCTGAACGGAAGCGGCAGAACGAGAAGGCGGATGACCTCCTTCAAGACCACGTCGGTGCCATAAACGAAGGCGATCGCGCGCACGCTGCGCCACAGCGAACGCGCTGCGCGGGTCGACAGGTTCAACAACCGCCACGACGGCCGCGATGGTTCCAGAATGGCGCTGGCAAGCGCGCCGACGATGATGATCAGCGCGCAGGCCTGGAAGACATCGCCGGTCAAGGCTTCGACGCGAGAGTAGATCAGGTCAGCCGCCGAGAACCCGAAGTAGACGATCGACGCAGCGACCAACGCTGGCAGCGCATAGATCGGGGCAGCGAGTGTGGCGGCCGCCGCGCGTGCCGTGAAGGTCGGCACGCTGGACGGAATTGCCGGTACGTAGCGGGCGAGAATGCGACGACCAAGCAACCACAAGATCACAAAGGCTGTCAGCGCGGCTGCCAGGATCGCACCAACGGCTGGCAGTCGTGAGGCGATGATGCCGCGCCATGTGCCAAACACGGCTTCGAGCTGCTGGCGGGCATGGCCGCTCTCAACTGCAATCTGCTGCCAGATCGCGGGCATCAACGGGGAGCCCGACCGTTCCAGAAGGTTTTCGGCAAAGAGCGCGTGGCGGAGGTCTTGCACGCGGGCGGTGAGCTGGCGCGCGCGGACCTTGACCAGTTCAGTCGATTTCAGCGCGCCATCAAGGGTTGCCAAAATGGTGTCGAGGCGGGTCCGTTCGGCGATGATCTGGGGGCTTTCGGCTGGCTCTCCATCTTTTGGCGGGGGGCCGAGCTTATCGCGCTGGACGCGGGCATCGTCCATGCGCGGCCTCAAGGCGTCGGCCGCGCGCTCGGCATCGCCTTGGAGGGCGCCCAGATCGGCGCGTTGTTGGCCAAGTCCGATATCGGAGGTGTGGACGCGGTTTAACTGCTGTTCGAGGCCTTCGAGTTTTGCAACCGCGCGCGAAACGGGATCAAGGACTGTCTCCATCGGTGGGAGCGCCAGCGGTGCGGGCGGCTCAGGCGTTGTGGCCGGCGGCACTTGAGGGAGTGCAGCGGGTGGCCCGGCTTGGGGCTGGGCGGGCGCTGGATCTTGCTGTGGGCTCGCAGGAGGATTGGGCGGCGCATCGGGTTGCGCGGGCGCGGCAGGTTGGCTGAGTGCGGTAGGTTGGCTGGGTGCGGGTTGGGGCGCGACGCCGTTCCAGGTCGGGCGCACGGGAAGCGGTGTCTTGGTTTCTTGGGCAAGCGCCGTGCCCGCCAAGGCCGCGATCGCCCAGACCAGCGCCCAGGCGAACGCCAACGCACGTGTGAAACGTGCCCGAGGGGCCGAACGGGCCGTGGGCGCAAACGGGTTGCAGATCAACAAGCACATCTCCTTTGCAACGCAACTTTGCAACACAACGCCACGTTTTTTGTTTCTCGCCCGCAGTGGCGGACATATCGCGAGACGTGAAGACAGGCATTCAGCTCGGCGTTGAACTGGCCGTTCAGCCTGCCGTTCAGCCGGCCGTCGCGCGTTCAGTCGCCGCCGGTGCCGGTCTGGGCGTGCGGTTGAAGTTGGGGTTGAGATTGGGCCACAGCGGTTGGCGTTCCCACGCCGCGCGGGGGGCGTGAGTAGATCTCGGTCGGCTCGCTGGCTGTACGGCGGGGTTTTTCACCGATGCCGGTTTCGATCACGACATCGACGGGCCCGCCCGTCATAATCAGATGTTCTACGTGGTCCCGACGGATCAACACGAGGCGGCGACGGGCGTCGAGGCTCCACTGCTCTACAACCTCAAGGCGTTTGTCAGGCTTGGCGCCAAAAAATGATCCTGTGCCGGCGCTTCCCAGTTGCTGGGTCAGATAGAGGTATCCGAGCGTGCCTGCGCAAGCGAGAACGATAAAGAGAAGAAAATACAAAATGATATCAACCATGATGGCGTGCCCTCGTTGCGTGTTTGTCGCGGTCTGTGAAGTTCACCTGTGAGCCGTTCGGCTTCAGATCACATGGTGGAAATCTTCTAACGTCTTGTTTTCCTGTGCAACTTGATCGGAACACCGCTTGACACGTTCTTGAGTGGCACTCGAGGCGCTGCGTTGACTGCGATGCGTCGTCTATCCTGCTCAACCCAGCGCCCCGACCGCACGGCGCCTATGCGTGGGACAGCCGGGCGAACGAGCGAACTGTGCGCGCGAATCCGACCGCAGTTTATAAATCAGAGTTTATGTCATTTTAACCGTGATCGTCGAACTGTAGCGATGCGTGCGGCTGCGACTTCGGTGGAGTTCATGGCGCATTGCACGGGTGTTGCGTAAAATTTTGTGAGTTTTCCTCCCATGAAGGCGACCAAGAGCCTCGCTGATTTCGCAGGCTACCTGCAGAATCAGCTAACCGTCCTTAGTATGATATTGCGGCTCAAAGGGCGTTTCGACGGGAGTGGGGTCCGATTGCCGCAGACGCCTGCGGATCGTCCTCACGCGGGGCCTGTGGTTTTTCTGCTGGTGGTTGTTGCCATCATGACGCTCGGGTTCGTTTCGAGCTTTTCCCCCAATCCCTTGCCGCTCGCGATTTTGTCCGTGCTTGCGGTGTGCGGCCTCTTTTTTATCCTTGGCGTGTCGCTTGGGCGCGTTCGGCTTGTGGGCCTCACGGACGAGCGCGTGCAAGAATCGATTGCGGACGCCTGGCCTGACGCGGTGTTGATCACAACCCGTCTCGGGGCGACTGTGTACGCCAACGGCGCGTTCCACGCGCTGATGCCGCAAGCCACCGACCCTGGTCTGGGCGCGCTGGAATCGACGCTTGCGGGCGATCCACTTGCGTCCCAGGCGTTGTTCCGGCTGGTCAGAGCCGGTGGGCGCGGCGACACGCACGTCGAAGAAGTTGAACTCAGTGCCGTGCCAGGCGAAGCGGCCCGCCGAAAGGTGTCGATCAGCGTCTGTGGTTTAAGCCTCGGCGACACCGTGGCTGGCCGACTCGTGCTGTGGCGACTGGTGGATGTGACGCGCGAGCGCGCCGACGAGCAGCGCAAAACGGGCGACGTGCAGCGCCGCATCGGTGGCTATGATTCAGCCCCCGTCGGTCTTCTCACCGTCAGTGCCGATGGCGTCGTGACCCAGCTCAATGCGACCATGGCCCAGATGATCGGCCGAACGGTTGATCCGACGGGAGACGATGCGCTTCGCGTGGAGGCGGTATTTTCGCAAGCCGGTGCCAAAATTCTCGCTGGAACGTTGGCGCGGGCCAGCGCCGGGGTGAGTTCGTGTGCGCTCGAACTGAGCGTCTCGGGTGGCCGTCGGCTGCCGGTGCGGGTTTTGTGTCCGCGGCCAGCGACCGGCGATGGCGACCGCGATGAACGCGTGCTGGTCGTGTTGCGAAACGAATGGTCAGAGGCTGGCGTCGTATCGGCTGGAGAGCCTGCCGATCCGGGATTTGCGCGCCATTTTGCGTCCGCACCGTTCGGGATTGCAACGGTCACGGCCACAGGGCACGTGGCGCGCGCCAATACCGCGTTTAGCCACTTGGTGATGGACGGGGCGGGCGGGATCGACGGTCGGGCCGTTGATGTCTTGTGTGCTGGCGCGCCCGACGAGATGCGGGGGGCGATCGGCCAGGCGCTTGAGGATGCGCTGTCAGGACTTTCTGGCGTTGCCCCGCTGGATTTCGCCGCAGGACCCAAGGGCGAATTTGGCCGTCGGATTTATGTAACGCCCATGCAGGGCACATCGGGGAACCGGGAAGCTGCGATCGTCTATGTGGTGGACACCACCGAACAAAAGGCGCTCGAAGCGAAATTTGCCCAGAGCCAGAAAATGGAAGCGGTCGGCAAGCTCGCTGGCGGAATTGCGCACGATTTCAACAACGTGCTGACAGCGATCATCGGGTCGGCTGACCTGATGCTGCAGACACACCGGGCCTCCGACGCGTCCCACAAGGACATTCAGAACATCAAGCAGAGTGCGAACCGGGCGGCGGGCCTCGTGCGCAAGCTGATGGCTTTTTCCCGCCAGCAGACGCTGCAACTCGAAGTGCTGCAGCTCGGCGACGTTGTGGCCGATCTGCGGCCCATGATCACGACGTCACTTGGCGAAAAAATTGCGATCACGGTTTCTGCTGATCGCGACCTTTGGTACGTGAAAGCCGACCGCACGCAGATCGATCAGGTGCTTGTCAACCTCGCGG
>JBBRKD010000175.1:0-5084 GCA_038218255.1 Hyphomicrobiales bacterium
ACGGTTTGGTGTGCGTCCAACGGCAACGGCAGCCTATCGCGCGCTGATGGCGGACCGGATGAAAAACGTGTTCCTCTATGTCGAGACCGAGGGCATGCGACGGCAGGTGGCGAACGGCTACGGCCTGGCGAGCGACCTCTATCCCTATCTGCTCGCCCCGCCCCCGGTCACAGCGACGGCGCGTGCCCCGGGCGCACCGGTTCGCTTTGGCTATTACGGCAGCATCCGCAACGAAAAGGGGTTCGACCGCTTGCTGCCGATCTTTACGCGCGTCGTCCAGCAGCGCAGCGCCGATGATCCAGCGATGACGTTTGTCGTCCATGCGGCCAACGCCCCCGCTCACGAGGCCGACGCCTTGCGCCAACGGTTCGAAGCGCTCGCGCGGCCCGGCGTCATGGTCGACTTCACGTCGGGCGCTCTCAGCGTCGCGGACTACGCCGCCCGCTTTGCCGCCCACGACGTGTCACTGATTCCCTACACGGGTGCGCGCTACAAAACGGGCGGATCGGGGATCGTGTGCGAAGCACTTGCGGCCGCCAAACCCATCATCATGACGGCCGGCCTGAGCTTTGATGAACTGTGTACGTCAAGCCATTCCATGGCAGCCGACGGGGACGAGGCGTTTGCGCAGGCTATCCTTGCCATGACCCGCGACGCTGAGCTCTATCGGCACGGTGCCGCTGTCCGGGCGCAGGCCTACGCCGACGAGGTGCGAACCTGTGCGCTGCTCACGCGGTTGAAAACCTAAAACCCTCCGAACAGGTTCTTGAGGGCTTTTTCAAAATCATTGCCGCCCTTGTACGCCTGACGGCGATCGGCCTCATACTGGCGGCGCTCAAAGGCTGCCGAGCGGAACTCGAACTCACGGTCCTCAACCGGGGCCAAGTGATCGGTGGGAATATCGATATCGCCCCAGCGGCCATCGAGCGCGAGCGAGATGCGCGTGTCGTGGCCATAGACGTCGCGGTAGGTTTTGATTTTTCTGTCTTCGCCTGGCACGGCCGTGAAATACGTGACGTGCACGGGGATCGTCTTATCAAGCGCGACCTTGTTGTCTTCCGGGCCGTTCTCCAACAGGTCCTGGACCTTGGCGGCGTCCCAGCCCTTGTCGTGGTTCAAGACGATCTCAGCGAGCCGGACGGGATTTCGCACGCGGATGCACCCATGGCTGAAGGCGCGTTCGGCGCGCTCAAACAGTGGTTTTGACGGCGTGTCATGCAAATAGACGGCATGCTTGTTGGGAAACAGAAATTTGACCTGACCGAGCGCGTTGCTGTCGCCGGGCGGTTGATAGAACGTATAGGCCTTGAGGTTGGCAGACGACCAGTTCACCGAACGGGGATCGACTTCGGTCTCGCCGCGTTTGACCTTGAGGCCGCTCGAGTAAAACATGCCGCCGCCGCTCAACAGGCTCGGCAGCGCTTCGTTGACCTTGATGCTTTCAGGCAGCACCCAATCGGGCTGCAGCACGACGGTTTTCATCTCATCGGAAAAGATCGGCGTCTGGTTGGTGACGAGGCCGGTGACCACGCGTTCGGCGTGAACGACCTGACCAGCTTTCACGACCCGAACGGTGAACTCGGGGATGTTCACGTGGATGTAGGTTTTCCCAAGGTCGGACGGCATCCAGCGCCACTGTTCCATGTTGACGAGCAGTTGCCGCGCCGAGGGCGGCTTCAAGCTGTTGAAGGCGGCGCGGGTTTTACCCCCGATGATCCCGTCGGCGGGTTCAAGGCCATTGGCACGCTGGAATGCCTGCACGGGCTCAACCATGGCGGGCTCGTAGAGAGCTGGATCGGCGGCCTTTCCCTCGCCCGTTGGCGGGGGAAGTTTCAAGGTCGCACGCGCGAGCGCGACGTGGGGATGACGCATGCCGGGTCTGAGGCTCGGCCCATCGGGAAACGGCGCGTCGTCGTCATTGGCGGCCTTCGCAGCCCGCGTGGCGTTATAAGCGATGCGCAGAGCTTCAAAGGCTGGATGTTGCGGATTGAAGCCGCGCAGGGCTGCGTCAGGCGCCGCAGCGCCGGCGACCGCGTCGAGGACTGTTTTAGCGTCCAGCAGTTGCGGCTTGCGGTCGATATAGGTCGCAAGCTGAGCGGTCGGATCGGAGATGCGTCCGCCGCGCGCGAACCGGGCATAGCGCAGGACGGCGACCGCAATCCGGACCTCCGTGTCAGCGATGTCGGTGAGCGAAAGGGTTGCGCCATCGGGCGGGAGCTTGCGCGGCACGAGTTCGGCTGCAGGCAGCCCCCAATCGTCGGCGCGTTGCAATTCGACAACCAGAGCTTGGCCGCGCGGTGTGAGGCCTGACGCATCCGCAAACAGCGCTGCACCCGCGCGCGTTTCAAACAACGCCCCGATCGCACGGCGCTCTTCGATCGTGCTGTCGGCGATCGGCTGACGCCGGTCGGCGAGGCGATCGCGAATGGCTTGGACGGCGGGCGGGATGACGGCGGGCGGCGCAACAACCGGCGGCTCTGCAGCATTTGCAGCGGGCGGAAGCGGCGTGACGGTCACAGCATCTGCCGCCTGGGCAGCGTAGGCCAACCCGGTTAAGCAAACGCCGAGCAGTATCGAAGCGGCACGCATGTTACCCTCCACGGTTGCTCTATACATAGGGAGAAACGTCGAGCAAGACCAGTAGCGTGTATCGCACCACGCGCGAAGGTCAGTTGCCAAAAAATGGGGGTCCAGGGGCCTCCAGGGGCCTCAGGCCCCTGGCCTTCACTTACAATGTCGCGCGACGTCGGCTTAATTCACGCGCGGCTCGAGGCCAAATTCCTGCATCATGCGGTACAGCGTCGAGCGCCCGATGTTGAGACGCTTGGCGACTTCCGTCATGTGACCGCGAAAGCGGCCCAGCGCGAGCCGGATCATGTCGGCTTCGATTTCTTCGAGCGGGCGAATTTCGCCATCGCCCGACATCGCCGGGATGCCGAGCGCACCATTGGCCCCGCCGATCTCGATTTGCTGCGGGATGGTCGCTTCCGCGCCGAGGAGGGCAGGCCCCGTATAGGCTGGGTTCTTGTCCACGTAGGCAGGTGCTGCGGGTACGTCGGCGCTGAAGCCGTCGACGTGGGCTGCGATCTGGGGGAACTCGGCAACGGTGAGTTCGGGACCATCGGCAAGCACGGTCGCGCGGAACACGGCGTTCTCGAGCTGGCGGACGTTGCCGGGCCAGGAATAGAGTTGCAGCATGCGCATGGCGTCGGCCGAGAACCCGATGATGCGCTTGCCTTCTTCGGCAGCAAAGCGCGCCAGGAAATGGCGGGCGAGTTCGGGCACGTCGGTGAGGCGTTCCCGCAAGGGCGCGACGTGGATCGGGAACACGTTCAGGCGGTAATAGAGGTCTTCGCGGAACTTGCCCTCTTTGACCTGCTGGATCATGTCGCGGTTGGTTGCCGAGATGAGGCGGAAGTTGACTTTAACGGGCCGTTTGGCGCCGACCGGATCGATCTCGCCTTCCTGGAGCGCACGCAGCAGTTTGACCTGGGCGTCGAGCGGCAGTTCGCCAACTTCGTCGAGGAACAGCGTGCCGCCGTCGGCTTCCTGGAATTTGCCGATGCGCTTGTCGGTCGCCCCGGTGAACGAGCCCTTTTCATGCCCAAACAGAATGCTTTCGATCAGGTTTTCAGGGATTGCGCCGCAGTTGACGGTGATAAATGGGCGGCCCACGCGTTCGCTTTCGCCCTGGATGGCGCGCGCGATGAGTTCCTTGCCAACGCCAGACTCGCCCTCGATGAGGACGGGGATGTTGGAGGCAGCGGCACGCCGTCCGAGAGCGACGACGCGGTTCATCGCCTCGCCGCGGATGATCAGGTCGTTGAAGGTCAACGTGCCTTCGACTTTTTTCTTGATGCGCGTGATTTCGCCAGCGAGCGCTTCGATCTTGAGCGCGCTCTTGATCGAGACATCAAGGCGTTCGGGGCTTGCAGGCTTCACGACGAAGTCGGCAGCCCCCGCCCGCATCGCTTGGATGGCGGCGTCGATCGATCCGTTCGCGGTCTGCACGATGATCGGCGGCATGCCGGAGTGGGCTGAAACCTTGGCAAGGACGGCCATGCCATCGGTGCCGGGCATCACGAGATCGAGGAGGACGAGCGAAAAGGCCGACGCGTCGGGTCCTTCGAGCAGTGCGATCGCCTGATCGCCTGACGACGCAGAGCGGGTGTCGTACCCGAGGCGCTTCAGAGTTTCTTCCAGAATACGACGCTGGGCCGGATCATCATCGACGATCAAAACACGCTTGGACATGGAACACTCAACTCGAACACAACAACCAACACGAGCGACGCTACGGGCCACAGTCGATGCTGGCGTCTTAAGACGGGACAGCGCACAACCAGCAACTCACTCAACGAGGCCAAGATTGCCCGACAACTGTAAACAAGCCGTTGCGAGAGGCGTCAGTGTGAAGCTGTTTGTGCATACCGAATTGAAAACGAACAAGATTTCAGCCGCAGATTGTGGATGTTTCACGGTGCGCCCGGCGCGCGAAACACAGACCTGGAGCGTCGCCCGGCGGGTCGGTCGCGCGCGATGGCAGTCAAAACCGACAGGGCCGTGTCGCGGTCGCGGCTTACGGTTTGTATCGGGCCGGTCAACGGTATATGACGAATTTGCAATCTTGAGCCCTGGCGGCGTGCCGGGGCTTTTTCATGAGAAAAAAGCCTATGGCAAACGTGGTTGTGGTCGGGGCCCAATGGGGCGATGAGGGCAAAGGCAAGATTGTGGACTGGCTGTCGGAGCGCGCCGACATCGTCGTGCGCTTCCAGGGCGGCCACAATGCCGGCCACACGCTCGTCATCAATGGCGTTACCTACAAGCTGTCGCTGATGCCATCGGGCGTGGTGCGTCCCGGCAAGCTCGGCGTGATCGGCAACGGCGTCGTGGTCGATCCGTGGGCGCTCGTGTCGGAAATCGACCGTCTGGTCGGCCAAGGCGTGGCTATCGGCCGTGATAACCTGAGGATCGCAGAAAACGCGACGCTGATCCTGCCGCTGCACCGCGAACTCGACCAGATCCGCGAAGAGGCAGCGGGAGCCGCCAAAATCGGCACCACGGGGCGCGGGATCGGGCCAGCC
>JBBRKD010000176.1:0-5074 GCA_038218255.1 Hyphomicrobiales bacterium
AGACTTTCAACATGGCTCACAAGCGTCAGTTTTTCTCGCATCTGGGCCTGATCGTTGCCTTGGTGGCCACAAGCGACAGCGTTCTCGCTCAAGAACGCCGACAACAACAACCCGAACCCCGTGCCAACGAAGTACCTGAGAAGCCAGCGGATGGCACGCCGCGAGAGGGCAAGCCCAAGGCACAGAATGGTGGTCAAAACGGCGGAGTTCGCAAGGGCGGCGAGGCGCGGCCTGAGCCAGAGCCGAAAAAGCCGCGTGAGAACAAGGCAGCTCCCAAGGCAGCGCCGGCCGAGGGAAAGCCGCCGAGCACGGTCCCCAACTCTGAGGCACCGAAGCCTGTCGTTCCCAAGCCGGAGGCGCCCAAGCTGGACGCCCCCAAATCTGATGCCCCCAAATCTGATGCCCCCAAGGCTGACGCCCCAAAGCGAGCGCCCGATAAGCCGGCGGCTACGTCCGGTTCCGATGCGCCACAGTCCGATGAAAAGGGCACGCGCCGACCCGCTGCTGGGCAGAAAGTAGAACAGCCGACGGTCGCACCGGTGACGCCACCAGCGGGTGCTGGTCCGACGCCGGATGCCAACAAAAACACGGTGCCTGGTCGCGGTCTATCTGATCCAGCCAAGCCAAGTCCAGCCAAGCCAAGCGCGACGCCCGAGACCGCTCCCAAGTCTGTCTCGCCGGGCGACAAATCATCAGATCCAGTGCCGCCCGCGTCACCGCTGCCACCGCCAGCGGGTGCCCAAGCTCCAGCTCCCATTCCGCCACAAGCTGCGCCACCCAAACCTGCCGCGGCCAACGCGCCGACCTCGCCGCCCCCCGCAGCGCCTTTGCCGGCAGCCCCTTTGCCGACTGCGCCGCGCACCGCCGGTGCAGCCAAAGCGTTTCAGCCAGGTTTCCAACCTGTCGGGCCCGTCCCACTGCGGATCGAGGACGTCAAGAAGGGCCGCACCGAACGCGTCGAAAATGGTGGAAAGCGTACGGTGATCCAGGAGATCGACAACCGTGTGATTATCAAACAAGACAATCGGACGATCATCCGCCACGACGAGACACAGCGGTTTGCCAAAACGGCAACCAACGTCAGGTCGGAACGGCGCGCGAATGGCACCACACAAACTATCATCGTCCAGCCAGGTGGCATTCAAATTTTCAACATCGTCGACAACAGCGGGCGAACGATCCGCCGCTACCGGCGCGATGATCGTGGCCGGGAAATCAATCTCATCGACAACCGCAGCTTTTATCGAGGCGGTGCGGTGATCGGGGTCGGACTGGTCGTCGGAGCGGTGGCGCTGGCGCTGCGGCCGCCTGAAATTCGCATTCCGCGCGAGCGCTACATCGTCGACTACGACCGGGCATCCGACGACGTGATCTTTGAAACCCTCACGGCCGAGCCCGTCGAACGGCTCGAGCGGCGATACTCGCTCGAAGAAGTTCGCTTTAGCCACGAATTACGCGAGCGGATGCGCCGAGTAGACCTGGACTCCGTCAACTTCGCGTTTGGCTCCTGGGATGTCGCGCCCGAACAGTTCCCCAAGCTCGAACGCGTCGCGAACACGCTGCTTCGCATTTTCGACAAGCGGCCAGACGAGGTGTTCATGATCGAAGGTCATACGGACGCCGTGGGGTCCGACGTCGACAATCTGACGCTTTCCGACCGGCGTGCACAGGCGGTTGCTGAAATCCTGACCGGAGTCTTCAAGGTTCCCGCCGAGAACCTCGTAACGCAGGGCTATGGCGAGCAATACCTCAAGATTGCGACCCAAGAGCCCGAGCGGGCAAACCGCCGCGTCGCCATTTTGCGCATCACGCCGCTCATGGCGGATCGTCGGTAGCGGCGGGTCGCCGGTAGGGCCAGCGAGCTGACGCGGCCGCCCTTGCCCCTGCGCACATATTGGCATCCCCGCCGATCGCGGTCGGACTTAACGTGGTCGGACTTAAAGCGAGTGCGTTGAGTTGTGAACGGGGTGCTGGCTAGAGTTCGCACTGGTCGGCGGTGATGGCGTGCAGGCCCAGGATGCAGTCCCGGGGGTACGTTCCGCACACGGCGATCCGGGGCTCACCACACCTGCCGAGATGAAGCAGCTGCCGACGTCTGCGAACGCAGCCAAACGATTCCCAAACGAACTGGCGGGCAAGCACGGCCGCGGCTGTGACGGCACACACCGCCGCGGCGCGAAAGAACAGATGTGGCCTCACGTGAGCGAGATCGCTGCCTCGTCGTCGCATGTCGGTGTCACTTTGGGCTGTTGTCTTGGCCTTTGGATTGTCGGTCGCGCTGATCCAATTTTTTTTGACGCTAATATACGAGTTGCGGAGCCGTAAAGTTTCAACGCAGCGCGCCAGCCTAAAGCGTTGACACTGCGGAACAAATATCGATGAGTTGCGTTACCTTGGTAGTGTTAATCTCATTGGTGAGTTGCGTCATGCTCTTCAGCCCAGACCTTACGCTCAACGATCTCGCCCAGACGGGTCGCCCGCTTCAACTTCATTGCCGCACGTGCGGTCACGAAGAGGACGCCGATCCGATTGCGCTCGGCCTCAAACTCAGCACCAAGGTGCGCCGCATCCAACGCGCCATCCGCTGCAAAAAATGTCACTCGTATCAGGTGGATGCGCTTCCCTCGGCGCTGGCGGTTGCCGCGACCCGATCGCAACACAAGATTTACGTGCCAGCGTAGGCGTCGAGACCCTTGCCGGTGGCCGGTCCGACCCGCTACCGTTCGCTGATGTCCGAACCCAAAACGGCTCTGATGCAGATGAACGAGCGATCGCGGACGATCCTGCGACGCATCGTGGAGAGCTATCTCGCAACCGGCGAGCCGGTGGGATCGCGGAACCTCGCCCGCGCGCTGCCGATGGCACTCTCGCCCGCGTCCATCCGCAATGTGATGTCAGACCTTGAAACGAGCGGACTGATTTATGCGCCGCACACGTCGGCTGGGCGCCTTCCGACACAGATGGGCCTGAGGCTGTTCGTTGACGGGTTGCTCGAAGTCGGCGGCTTGTCACCCGACGAACGCCGTGCGTTGGAAGCCCAGATCGGGGTCAAGCGGCAGGGCTCGGTCGATCAGGTCCTGACCGAAGCCAGCGAACTCATGTCAGGGTTGTCGCATTGCGCAGGCGTTGTCCTCGCCGAGAAGCAGGTCGCAAAACTCAAGCACATCGAGTTCGTGCCACTCGAGCCCACTAAGGCGCTGGTCGTCCTCGTTGGCGAAGACCAGAGCGTTGAAAACCGCATCATCGCGCTGCCGCCGGGATTGCCGCCGTCGGCCCTGGTCGAAGCGTCGAACTATCTCAATAAGCATGTACGCGGTCTGACGGTCGCGGATGCGAGGGCCCGGATCGAAATCGAACTCTCGGCGGCACGCGCCGAATTAGACGGGCTGACGCAGAAGGTTGTTCAGGCTGGCCTTGCCGAATGGTCGGGCGGGGCCGCTGATCAAAAAAGCCTGATCGTGCGCGGGCAGGCAAACCTGCTCAAAGACGTGTCGGCCAACGATGATCTCGAACGCATCCGACAGCTGTTTGAAGACCTCGAAAACAAGCGCGATCTGGTGCAGTTGCTCGGCCTCTCCGACACGGCCGAAGGTGTGCGCATCTTTATCGGGTCGGAAAACAAGCTGTTCTCGCTCTCAGGCTCGTCGCTGATCGTCGCCCCGTTCCACGACGAAACCCGCAAGGTCGTTGGCGTCCTCGGCGTCATAGGGCCGACGCGGCTGAATTATGCCCGCATCATCCCAATGGTCGATTACACCGCCAAGCTCGTCGGCCGTCTGCTGACTTGATTTGTTCGCCGTTGTGGCTGATATGCGCTCAACTGTTGCAGCGCACACCGCGAGCCGCTGGGCGCAGCCCATTGCCAAAAAAGCCACCCCATAAGAGATCAAGTGACCTCATGCCAGATACGCCCAAAATCGATCCGACAGCGGCAGCCGACGCGGCACACATGACGCCCAGCGATGAAACGGAAGGGATGACATCAGGCGCGCACGATCCAGGCAACATTCCCCCCGATCAGATGCGGGCGATCATTACAGCCCTGCAAGCCGATCTCGATGCCAATCATGCCCGCCTTGCGGCGAAAGACGCCCAGCTTGAGGCGGCCAACGACAAGGTTCTGCGCACGTACGCCGACCTCGACAACATGCGAAAGCGCGTCGAAAAGGAAAAGGAAGAGACCGCAAAATACGCGATCACGAAGTTTGCCCGCGACGTCGTCCAGGTGGCCGACAATTTCGAGCGCGCGATTGCATCTGTGCCAGCCGACGCCAAGGTCGATAACGCCGCGCTGAACGCGCTGCTGGATGGTGTGACGCTCACCGAGCGCGAGTTCCTCAATGTGCTCGAGCGGCATGGCGTCAAGCGCGTCGCGCCACAGGGAGACGCGTTCAACCCGCACCATCATCAGGCCGTGATGGAGACGCACAACGCGGAGGTCGCGGCTGGAACCGTGCTTCAGGTCTTCCAGGCTGGCTACCTGATCGATGATCGCGTGCTGCGGCCGGCCATGGTGTCGGTGGCAACCGGCGGAGCAAAAGCTGCCAAGCCCGACAAGGCGAACGGGAACGGCGAAGCCGACTAGCGTCGGAAAGTTTCAACGGCGTTAAGCGCGAGGGCTGCTCGCCCTCGCACTGATGGTCTCTCATGTCGGCAAGGGCTCGCCCCTGCCGATGTTTGAAGTCGCCACGAGTTATGCTGCTGGCGTTTCGGTCTTTTCGGCAGCTGCTGCGGCAGCTTTGGCCTTGGCGGCGGCGCGCTCCTGGGCCTTTTTCTTCGGCAGCATCTTGACCGGGTTGTTGGACGCCGTGCGCTTCATCAGGCCGTTAGCATCCAGGAACCGGGCCACGCGGTCGGTCGGCTGCGCGCCGACAGACATCCAGTGCTTGGCGCGCTCGACATCGAGCTTCACGCGGTTGGGATCATCTTTCTTGAGCATGGGATCGAAGGTGCCGATCTGCTCGATGTAGCGGCCATCGCGCGGGCTGATCGAGTTGGCGATGACGATATAATAGTAGGGCTTCTTCTTGGCGCCGCCGCGGGCGAGACGAATTTTAACAGACATTTCAGTGCT
>JBBRKD010000177.1:0-5047 GCA_038218255.1 Hyphomicrobiales bacterium
AATCCCAACGTCAGCCCAGCAACGACGATCAGCATGGCCGCGACCGCCAACGCGAGATCGCGAGCCAGACGCCCTGCAGACCCGCGCGCGCCTGCAGACCTTCGCCCGATGGACTGTCGACCTATAGACCATCGCCTGAGATCGAGTTTCTGAGTGCGCGAAGCCGCACGCGCCAGTGTGCGCGCAGCCGTCGAACGGCCAGCTCGGATTGTGACTGCACAATCGCCACCAGCGCGTTCCGACCCGCAACCCTCTTGCGGTTTCCGCGCGTCACACACCACTCAGCCGTCCTCCTGGTGCAATAGCACCGTCATCGTCAAGCACATCAGCAGAATGATGGGAAGCCAAATGGCTGCCCACGGCGGAACGAACCCAGCTGCCCCGATCTGCCGGGACACTTCCGCTGCCAGGAAGAATCCAAACCCCCCCAGCAATCCAGTAATGACCATAGTCTGGATCCCACCCGATCGGAATGACCGCAATGACACAGTCGCAGCCAAAAAAACCATCGCAATACACAGCAGCGGCCGGGCCAAAAGCATCTCATATTGGATCCGCAACTTCGACGATGAAATCTTTGCTTTTTCAGCGACTTCGATCAGTCCTGGCAGGTCCCAGAACGACACCGAGATGATGGTTCCCAGCGCATCGGCCACCCGTTCAGGTGTCAGATACGTGGACAGCAAATAGGTTTCGAATTTTTCGGGCTCCCGTCCGGTGCGCGCCACCCACGCCTCTTCGAGCCGCCAGAACCCTTCCTTAAGCTCTGCCCGCGCGGCATCGATGCGCTCGCTGAACGTGCCCGACGGATCGAACACGAAGACCGTGACGCCCGTGAGCGACAACCCGCGGTTGGTCGCCGCCACCGCACTGATGACCGATTGCCCGTCGACACCGTCCTGTCGCAACCAGGAGCCGCCGCTGTCGCTCCGCAGGAGGTTGGAATCCCGCCCGAAGGCTTCGGCGAACAGTCGCTCGCCCTCAGCGCGAGCCGACGCCGCCAGCGGGTTGTATCCGACGACCCCGATCAGCCCGATCACGCTTGCGACCACGAATCCGGGTCGCAGAAACTGCCACGCCGACATGCCGCCGGCCCGCATCACGGTGAGTTCGCTTTTGCGCGCCAGCATCAGCAAAGCGCCGATCGAACCGACGAGCACGGCAAATGCGAGCAGGAACTCGGTGTAGGCGGGCAACCGAAGCAGCGTGATGTAGACCAGTTTCCAGGCTGGCACCGCGCCAAACTTGCCCTGCTGGCGCAGCATTTCCACGAAGTCGATCATGAAAATCAGCACCGAGCACAACACGAAGGTGCCCAGGATCGAGACCAGGAACTGGCGCTGGATATAGCGCCGCAGCGTGCGTGGGGCTGCCATCGTCTACCCCCCGCCCGGCTGACGCGCTGGGCCAGTCAATCGCCCAAGGTGGCCACGTAGCGCCGCCATCAGACCGCTCACACCGCGCGCCGACTTCCCGGCTCGCCGCGACTGCGACGCGGTGGCCATCACGACGAGCGCCAGGATCGCAGCCCCTATGGGGATCGCATAGAGAAACGGCACCGCTTTCGGCGTCAGTGCCACCACGTTTGAGACCGCAAGCCCGCCGAGGCGACATCCAGCCCCAATGACAAACCCATATACCAGCCGCTGCGACCGGTTTTGCCGCGTCGATTGCGCCTGCCCAACGGCTGCCAACGCAATCAGCACGAACGCGATCGGGTAGAGCGGATTGGAGAAGCGCTCATGCAACTCCGACCGGAATTTCCCCGGCTCGTCTCGAAACGACGCACTATTTCCCGGGTTCATCAGCTCGTCGAGATAGCGCTCGCGGGGCCGCAAATCGTTGTCGGCGGCAGCCTTGGATTCAAACCGTTCAAGATCGACCGCGTACTTGTCGAATACGATGATTTGGGCCGCGTCCTTCAGATCGGCGCGGCGCAGAATATGCCCCCGCGTCATGATCAGATAGGCCGTCTTTCCGTCCTTCACGATCAAACCGTTTTCAGCGAGATACGACTGCGCCTGCTTGGGATCGCGCGTGTCGTGCATGATGAGGCCGAGCAGTTCGCCACCCAGCGTGCGCTCGCGGATGTGAAACGTCAGGCCCTGTTCCGGGCTCGTGAATCGGCCCGGCTGGATAACCTGCGTCAACAGATCGGTGCGCATTTGCACGACATAGTCGCGCAGCAACCTCAAGCTCCAAGGCATCCCCACGTGATTGACGTAGGCGACCGCGCCCGAGACAATAATGGCAAGCAAGATCAACGGCCTTGCAACTGTCCAGATGGTAGCGCCTGCCGCCGTCATCACGATCAGTTCGCTGTCGCCGTTGAGCCGGTTGAGTGTGTGAAGGGCTGCGATCAGGAGCGCAAACGGGGCGATGATCGCAAGCAAGTTCGGTAACGCCAGGGTCGTCATCCGGATCAGCATCCAGGCGTCCTGGCCCTGGCTGGTCACGACATTAAGCTGGCGAAGCGCGATCGCGATCCACACGACGCCTGACAGCGACAGCAAGATGAGCAGAACAGCGCCCGCCGCCTGACCGAACACGTATCGCGAGAAGATCGTCATCCGCCGCTGTGTCGCCTTTCCCGGTTCGCAGGTGCGTCAGGCTTTGCTGAGCGAGTGCAGTGCGCGTACGGAGCCGTCTGCCATCCAGCCCCGGGTCATCCAGGCCCGTAATGGCTCCGCACGTCGTCGTCTTCCGCACAACCAAGGCGGAATTCCGCCCCCGCCCGCCGTTTACGCTCTTTGCGGCCTGTGCCGCAACCGATCGCATGCGCCCCTTGGCATGCCGTCCCAGCTTCTTTACGGTGTTATGATCTGTAGGACGATTTCAGTCACGACGTCGCGCCGGCCTGATGGGCGACCCGTTCTGGGCCCGTTCTGGGGTCGTACGGCCGACCCGTTCCGTGTCTGGACCACCAACCGTCTCACCCATCCCCAAGCGCGCGCCGCGCTTTTTTTTGATCGCGCCAGAAAGTTGCTCATCCACCATGACCAAGCACGCCGACCGCCTGCATATCCAGTTTGAATCGTTGGCCCATGCCCCCCAATCCACCACCGTGATTCTCGCCGCCGATGGCGTCACGCTCGCCAAGTCAGCCTCCGACCTCGACAAGAAATCCGGCGGCGCAATCCATCGGGCGGCCAAGGCGGCAGCCTTCAAGGCGAAGGCGAAATCAACGATCGAGATCCTGGCCCCCCACGGGCTAGACATTGACCGCGTGATCATGCTCGGCACCGGCAAGGACGCGAGCGAACTCGACTGGACGCTCATGGGCGGGGCGGCGGTCGCCGCCATTTCGAGCCGCAAGACCAAGGCTGCGAGCCTCATCGTTGATTGCCCCGCAACCGACGATCACAAGCCAGCCGAGCTCGCAGCCCTTCTCGCGCTGGGTGCCCAGCTCCGGCACTATTCATTCGCCAAGTACCTGACGAAGCCTGCCTCGAACGGCGATGACAAGGATCAGCCGACGCCCGCCAAGGACGGCCTCGAAACGCTCACGATCCACTGCGCCGATCCCGAGAAGGCCAAAGCCGCTTATCAGCGCCACCACGCGGTGGCCAACGGTGTCCACGTCGCCCGCAATCTCGTGAACGAGCCAGCCAACGTGTTGGGGCCCGTCGAGTTCGCCAAGGAAGTCGAGCGGCTTGAGAAGGTCGGCGTTGAAGTCGAAATCCTCGATGTTGCCGACCTTGAGAAGCTCAAGATGGGCGCGCTCCTGTGCGTCGGGCAAGGCAGCGTGCGTCCCTCGCGCGTCTGCATCATGCAGTGGAATGGCGCGAAGTCGAAGAAATCCAAGCCCGTCGCCTTCGTCGGCAAGGGCGTCACGTTCGACACCGGCGGGATCTCGATCAAGCCGGCCGCTGGCATGGAAGACATGAAGGGCGACATGGGCGGGGCCGCCTGCGTGGTCGGCCTGATGCACGCGCTCGCCGAACGCAAGGCCAACGTCAACGCGGTCGGCCTCATCGGCTGCGTCGAGAACATGCCCTCGGGCAGCGCCGTGCGCCCTGGCGACATCGTGACCTCCATGTCTGGCCAAACGATCGAAGTGCTCAACACCGACGCCGAAGGCCGGCTCGTGCTCGCCGACGTCCTCTGGTACGCGCAAGAGCGTTTCAAGCCGCGCCTCGTGATCGATCTGGCGACCCTGACGGGGGCCATCATGGTGGCACTCGGCAAGGAATACGCGGGCATGTTCGCCAATGACGACAAGCTCGCCGACGACCTCATGGCTGCATCCAAAGCGACCGGCGAGAAGGTCTGGCGCATGCCGCTCGACAAGAGCTTCCACAAGCTCATCGACAGCAAAAATGCCGACATGAAGAACATCGGCGGGCGCTGGGGCGGCTCATGCACCGCCGCAGCCTTCGTCGAGCGTTTCATCAAGGATACGCCCTGGGCCCACATCGATCTCGCCGGCACCGCCATGGACGGCACCCGCAACGAGATCAGCCCGTCCTGGGCGTCGGGTTGGGGCGTTCGTCTCCTCGACCGGTTCGTGGCCGACACGTGCGAGAAAGAAAAGCCCGAGAAATAATAGGGTCTCTCTTTGGCCTGACGCGCCATGGCGCTCCGGCGGCGCGGCGCTCTTTTGGCCTCACGGGCTGTGGCGCTCCGGCAGGGCGGCGCTCTTTTGGCCTCACGCGCCGGGGCGCTCCGGCCGGGCGCGCAACCGTGCGCGGGTCGCTATCGCTCCCTGACTCGCTTTCTTGCGCTCACGGCGCTGTCCTTCGCTCCGCTCAGGCGCCTCCGGCGGGGCGCGCAACCGTGCGCGGGTCGCGATCGCTCCCTGACGCATCCGCGTCGAGTTGAGATACGCGCACTTAAAAGCGCGGGTTCAGGGTCGCAGACCCTGGCGAGGGAGCGTGAGGGACGAGAAGTCCCTCACATACGCTCAACACGCACCACGACCCCCGCAGCCTTCCAGCTCGGAGCGATAAAAAACGGGGGATGCGGGTGGAGTCCGTAGCTAGGTTGAAAGCACGTCTTACCCAGGTCATCGCGGAGCGATGCGTTGCATCGACCGGCCTCACCATTT
>JBBRKD010000178.1:0-5007 GCA_038218255.1 Hyphomicrobiales bacterium
TCCAAAGCCTGCGAGCGCAAAGCCAGCGGTGAGGAGATTGTCAGCTGCCACCTGCACGACGGCGATGCCGGCGAGTACATGGAGACGGTTGGCGCGCACGATCAGGTGCGCGTGGATCTGGCCGAAGGGCAGCGTGAGGAAGACCACCGCGAGGGCTGCGATCATCCAGAAGACTTCGGGTCGGCCGGTCACATGCGCAATCACGGCGCCGACAGCGACCTGGAGTGCGAAGGCCATCAGGCAGACAAGCCAGCTTGCGCGGCAGGCCGTGTTGCACAGGCTCGCCAATTCATGATCGGCGGCGCGGATGACGGCTTGGCCGATGCCGTACTGCGCGAGGACGCGGATGATCTCAAAGGTCGTGATCGCGATCGCGGCGATCCCGAAGTCTTCGGGCATCAGCGCGCGGGCCAGCACGATGGTTGTGAGCAGGCGCGTGAAGCGATTGGCGAATTCGGCAAGACCATACCAGCCGACATTGCGCACGAGCCGGTCGTCGCGGATCGCGCACAGGCGCGCGGCAAGACCTGCCCGCCAGCCCATCCTCACCGCCTGGGGATCATGCATCAAAGCCGCACTCCCGAGGCCTGGCCTGCGCGTGCCATGGCAAAGGACCCGAGGCGGTCAAACAGTGAAACGGGGAGTGTTTGCTGGGCGCACGCTGCAGCGAGTGTCACCAGCGTGCGGGCGGGCTCCTCGACAAGTAGGCGCGGCGATAGCCACAGCGCGCGAAGCATCATGGTCAGCGCGGGAGAGTTTTCAGCCCGGCCACGGATGGCGCGGCGGGACAGATAGCGCAGTTGATAGGCTTCGGCGTGGTCGCCGTGCTTGGCTTCAAGCGCTGCCGCATAGCCTTTCACTTTGGCGCGAAAACGCTGCCAGGTTTCGAGCTGCTTTTGCGTGTTGGCTGAAAGTCCGGCACTATTGACCCGATAGTCCGTTAGGGGCGCATCAATGTAGCCGAACTGCCAGGACGTGAGTGCTGCGATGCGGGTCCAGCATTCGATGTCTTCGGATTGGCGATAGCTTTCGTCGAACCAACAGGCGCGGTTCAAAGCTGCATCGTGGAAGGCAATTGCGTCGAGCGTTTCGCGGCGAATGACGGGGGCTGAGCCATTGCCGACGGGATTGCGGCAGAAGACGTCGGCTGCGGCATAGGTGCGGCGCGACGGGCGCTGAATGAGACCGAGCGGCGCGCCGTGATCGTCGATCAGGCGGGAGGCTGAGAAACTGAGGCCGACGGCTGGCGTCGCGTCGAGGAGTGCCACGTGGCGGGCGAGCTTGTCTGCGTGCCAGCGATCGTCGGCATCGAGGAAGGCCACATAGGCGCCGCGCGCTTCGCGAATGCCGGTGTTTCGGGCACCCGCGAGGCCGCGATTGGCTTGGGTGACAACGCGGACGCGGGCATCACCAACCGCGCGAGCGATCACCGGGCCAAGGTCGCTCGACCCGTCGTCGACGACGATGACTTCGTAGTTTGCAAACGTCTGCGCCCGCACGGACGCCAACGCCTCAGCGATGTAGCGCTCGGTTTGATAGAGCGGAATGACCACGCTGACGGCAGGCTTCACTGTGGGCTTCACTGTGGGCTTCACTGTGGGCGTGGACGTGACGGTCGCTGACATGGGCATCCGCGTGGGTTGACGTAACCGATGGGCTTTCGGCCTGTTGCCCGCCTAGGGTTAAGCCATTCGTGCCAACAAAAAATGAATGAAATAAAGAATAATCATTTAATTCTGATTTTTGATAGCATCAGAACGAGACAGCGGTGGCATCAGTATTCTTCTAAATTGATAAAAGTCTATCGAATAAAAATACGTCGCGTTTGAAGATATCTGTGAGTGTCCACTCAAGTTCGCTGGGGAGCGGGACTTGTGGAGGACGACATGACAACCGCAGCGCTGGGGCAGGGCACATCGAACTCGCAGTCGGCGGCCAGGACCGCCTTGGCGCGCAGCCTCATGGGGGCGGCCAAGCCATCGTCGGCGCTGTGGGGCGGCACCGGCGACAGCCCGCGCGTGGTGCGGCTGTTTGGTCTTGCGATCGACAATACGCGCTTGGCCCAGGCCTCACGCGACGTGGTGCAGGCAGCGGTCGACCGCAAACGCATGCGGATCGTGTTCGCCAATGCGCATGTCGTGAACACGGCGCTGACAGACGCAGGGTATCTCGCGAGCGTTCAGTCGGCCGACCGCATTTACGCCGACGGCAGCGGAATGGCGCTTGCTGCCAAAATCAATGGCAAGGCTCTGATCGACAACGTCAACGGCACGGACATGTTTGCGCTTTTGTGCGCGGATTGCGTCGCTGCAGGGCAAACGATTTTTCTACTGGGCGGCAAGCCAGGGGTTGCGGGTCGCGCGGCGCAAACGATCGCCGACTTCGGCATGGGGGCAGCGATAGCTGGCACGCACCATGGATACTTTACGCGTGGTAGCGCGGATGAAGACCGGGTCATCGGCCAGATCAACGCCAGCGGCGCTGGCATCGTCCTGGTCGGCTTTGGCGTGCCCGAACAGGATCGCTGGACGCTCACAAACGCGGCCCGGCTTGATGCGCCGGTTGTTGCGGGCGTCGGCGGATTGTTTGACTTCTTTGCCGGAGAGGTCGCCCGCTCGCCCAAATTCATGCGGACGGTCGGGTGCGAATGGGTCTGGCGGCTCGCGATGGAACCGCGCCGGATGGCCAAGCGCTATCTGATCGGCAACGCGGTCTTCATCGGTCACGCGCTGCGCGAAGCCTGGACCACGCGGCCGATGCGGGAGCCCGATACCGGCCGTCGCGCACCCGAGGCTGCGCGCGCTACTTCTTCCCAGCGTTGACGGCGCTCTGCCACGACTGGAATGGCGCCAGGATCGTGGACAAGGTATTGGCCGCTTCACGGGTATCGGTGATGGCGCTGTCGTAGCAGGCGATGGCGTCGTCGGGCATCAGGTAGGGGTTGATCGCGTCGCGGTCGGGGGAGAGCACAAGCTCTTCGATCGAGCGCTGAATGACTTCGGTTTCCATCGTCTTGGGATTGCGCGAGATTAAAACCGCGTAGCGGCCCGCGTTGCTCGCGAGAGAGCCCCCCACGCAGTTGCTTGAGACGAGACCGGCCAGGAATCGCGTTCCGTACGGCAGAGATGTGCTCTCTTTCGATACGGCAGAATTGACGTTGTTGTTGGCTGGGATGGTCAGGTTCGACGTGAAAATGCGGATGCCGATCAGGGTGATCTGCGAGGGGCGAACGAGTGCCGACTGGAAGCACTGGGCTTCGCCAACGTGGATATGGTCGCCATCCATCAGTGGCACGTCGTCCACGGGCTCTCCCGTGAGCGCGCCGCGCCAGTTCAAGATGTAGGTTTTGCCGTCGCGGGTCAGCTTGATGTTGGACAAGTCGGCGTCGGGGCGGACACCGCTTGCTGCCCGCAACGCTGCGCCAACAAACCGCTCCATTGGGCTATCGCCGGTTTTGGTCAGCGACTTGTCGGACTTCTCATCGCGGCCGCCGATGGTATGGCGGCCACGCAGGAAAACTGCACCCGAGACCGTGACGTTAATGGCTGCGTACAGCACCGGGCGGACGGCGATTCTAAAGCCTTGCGGCTCGAAGAGTTTGGCCCGCAGCAGCGCCTGTTCGATCGCTTTGGTCAGCTCGGCGTTCGTTTGTCCGCGGACCGGCAATTCGCCAGCGAACGGCAAGATCACACGGCCATCGGCGTTGACGACATAATCGCCCGAAAACTCCGTTGCACCAGGCACTTGGACGTTAAAGCGGTCGCCGGCCGAATACCGCATCGTCAAGTTTTTGTGGGAGACCGAGTTGTGACGACCGTGGGGACCGGGCTCCAGGTATTCGGCGGTGCCAGCCGGTGGGCAGCTGTTTTTGACGAACGACAGGTCGTCTTTCAAAGAGCCGGCAAAGGGACCGTTGGCTGAGCGATGATGGGCCCGACTGACTTCTGCATCCACCGCTGCGGCGCGCGCGCGTTCGCCCTCGCGCCCGGCGGGCTGCGAGCGCTCCTTGTCATATAGGTCGACGTTGCGGTTTTCTGGCTTATGAAACTCGGCACACGCCCCCAAACAGCTTGCCGATATCAGGCAGAAAACCAAGCCTTTCCAACTCACTAGCGACATACCCCCCGCCATGGCGGACGCAAAACACAGATGCCGATGATCGAAAACGCGATCCGCCGCACCCCCGGACGAATCAACTTGACTGAAGGTTAACGGCGAATACGAATAGCGGTATTGTTAGTTATCCACAGATATTGAACGGCGGTCACAGGCGACGCTGGGACCTTTGGCTGGTTGCACCGGCGGAGGACCGGAGGCCCTAAAGCTGTCGCGCAACTTGTGATGTGCGGCCTGCGCATTGTTTTGCGCCACCCTCTCGTTTTGCATGGCACATTTGCATGGGAGACGTGCAGAATTGCCGATCGTTGCGCGACCGTCACACGGGCCGACGAAGCGCCGCCCGGAAGGCCGATGCCGGTGGCTCTCATGGTGAAACTCAGCCATATGTGACGCGAAGACAGAGGCACGACACCGCGCTCAGACGATAGCGTTGCTTGGTCCGACATGATTGGGTTGGTCAATCATGAGGTTGCCTGATCCCCAAGGGGCCGCCAATCGGCCTGAAATCGGCGTGCCCAAGCTGCAAATCAGGTGCAGTTCACCTGCCAAAGTTCAATTGCAAGACACGGTCTAGGAGCTCATCGATGCGCGTTCATTTGAAACTCAGCTCAACGTCGGCGCTCGCCGTGGTTGCGATGACGTTGGCTTCCAGCGCGTTACTCGCGCCGCAAGTTCTGGCGCAAGGCCTCATTTTCGATTGGGGTGGCGAAAAAACAGCTGACAGCGGCAAGCAGACGCTCAAGTTTGGCGGCGGCGGCAAGGCTGGCGACATCATCGTGAGCTTCGCCGACCGCAAGTTGTATTTCATTACGGCACCCGGCGTCGCCGACACCTATCCGATCGCAATCCCGCGCGATCAGAGCCGCTGGGAAGGCGTCACGAACGTCT
>JBBRKD010000179.1:0-4978 GCA_038218255.1 Hyphomicrobiales bacterium
GTTCTTCTGGCGGTAACGGATCAAAGAAGGCGCTGTCAGGGACCGGTGCGAGCTTGCCAACAAGACAGCCCATGCCAGCCTCCCGGCGCCGGGCAATATCCTCGCGCGCATAGTCTTTCAGGATCGCAACCGGCGTGTCGCCGCGCGCGATGATGATCTCTTCGCCAGCCTCAACCCGCCGGAGCAACTCAGACAGGTTGGTCTTGGCTTCGTGAACGGTCACGGTCGCCATGGGAAAGCCTCCGCTGTTTCGCGTTAGCTAACTTAGTCCACCTCGCCGCTGACTTCAAGCTCGCGTGCGCCGGGCAGCCCTTGTGCCATAGCCTTTGGCGCCACCCCGCGCATCGTCCTCGAACAGCTCGACGAGCTTGTCGGTCATGGCACCGGCGAGCTCGCTCGGGTCGGTGATCGTCACTGCGCGCTTGTAATAGCGCGTCACGTCGTGCCCGATGCCGATCGCGACGAGCTGCACGCTCGACCGATTTTCGATCTCGGCGATCACCTGCCTCAGATGCACTTCGAGATAGCTGCCGTTGTTGACCGACGTGGTGCTGTCGTCGACCGGCGCACCGTCTGAAATCGTCATCAGGATGCGGCGCTGCTCGGGCCGCCCGAGAAGCCGGGCATGCGCCCAAGCCAACGCCTCGCCGTCGATGTTTTCTTTCAGCAATCCTTCCCGCATCATGAGCGCGAGCGACCGTTTTGCCCGCCGCCACGGCGCATCTGCCCGCTTATAAACGATGTGGCGCAAGTCGTTCAGGCGGCCTGGGTCTTTCGGCTTGTTGTCGAGTAGCCACTTTTCGCGTGCCTGCCCGCCCTTCCAGGCCTTTGTTGTAAAGCCGAGAATTTCAACCTTCACGCCGCAGCGTTCCAGTGTTCGCGCGAGAATGTCGGCGCAACAGGCCGCGACCATGATCGGCCGCCCACGCATCGAGCCCGAGTTGTCGATCAGGATCGTGACGATGGTATCGCGGAACTCTGTGTCGCGTTCGCGCTTGAAACTCAGCGCGTGCATGGGGTCGATCACGATGCGGGTCAGGCGCGCTGCATCGAGTGCGCCTTCCTCGAGGTCGAAATCCCAGGCTCGGTTTTGCTGCGCCAGGAGTTTGCGCTGCAGCTTGTTGGCGAGCCGCGACACCGCGCTCGACAATGCCCGCAGCTCCTTGTCGAGAAAGCCGCGCAGGCGCTCCAGTTCGTCGGGAGACGCAAGCTCTTCGGCCTCAACCTCCTCGTCGAATGCGCGCGTGAACACCTTGTAGCCAAACCGCTCCGGGTCATCGAGCACGCTCGGGTTCGGCCGCCACGGCACCGGGCTCTCGGCTTCCTCGGTGTCGTCCTCGCCGTCTGAATCGAACTGGTCGCTTTCGGCGCTGTCCGTCATATCCTCGGACTCGCCAGCGTCCCCCTCGTCGTCCTTCGATTCGGCCTGTTGGTCCTGTCCGTCGGAGCCTTCGTCCCCGTTTTCAGACTGCTCGTCGCCGCCCTCGTTCGAGGGTTGCTCCTCGTCGTCGTCTTCCTCGCTTTGGCCTTGCTGCGGCTCTTCCATGGTGAGGTCAAGCGTCTTGAGCAAATCGCGCGCTAGCTTACCAAAGGCCGCCTGATCTTCGGTGAGTGCCGCCATCTTGGCGAGCGTGGTGCCCCCGCGCCCTTCGATCGCCGAGCGCCATAGCTTGACGATCGTCTCGGCTGAGGCTGGCGGGGCCGCACCCGTCAACTTCTCGCGCACGATCAGCGCAATCGCATCTTCGAGCGGCGCATCGCCCTTGTTTTGGATGTGCGCGAACTTGGGCTGCGCGTAATGATCGTCGAGCCGTGCGGCGAGATTCTTGGCCATACCCTCCATGCGGTTGGCACCGACCGCTTCACAGCGCGCGCGCTCGATCGCATCGTAGATCGTGCGCGCCTGACCGCTGAGCGGGGCGATTTTGGCATGCACCTTCTGATCGTGGCACGCAGCCTTGAGCGACAGCCCGTCTGCCCAGCCTCGCAGCACTGCGATCTCGCGCGCATTTGGAACGCGGGAGGGTTCCGGCAGGTGGATGAGATGGCCGGCCAGATCGGGTTGCCCAGGCCCGAAGTTTACGACCATCTCGCCGTCGGTTGCGATGGCCCGGCAGGCAAGGCCGAGCGCTCGCTTCAGCGGCTCTGCGGGCGCTTCCTTGCGTTTGGTGGGCTGCGGCGGCTGTGCCATGTCGCTCTCAAATCGTGGATTCAGGCGGAGGGGATGAAGTCTAGGGGTGCCGAGAAGTGGGTCAGCAGCACGCACCCGGTGGCCGAGGTGTGTGGACCGTGCACGGTGCCAGCCAAACCATAGAACGCCATTCCCGGCCCATAGGTTTTGCCCGCCTCGATGAAATCGCCCGAGACGACATAGACGAACTCGTCGGCAGCGCCGTGGCTGTGGGCTGGGATGGCAGAGCCTGCGCCCAGCGTGGTCATGACGAACATCCCGTCACTGCGCGGATCGCCCGTGAGCAGCGCCATGCTGACACCGGGAAACCCCAGTGCCACCTTTTCGCATTCCGTCGCGTTGATCGTCTTTTGATACATGGGTCCCCCGCTTCAGCCCTCAGCGGGCGTTTGCTCCCATACCACGGCTTTGCCTTTAGCCGACACGTATCGTTTGCCGTCAAGCCCGGTGATCGACCCCTCAAACGTGAGCAGCGTTCCTTTGAGTTTCTCATGTGGCTCGACAGTGGCGATAGTCCACGATAACAGCGTGTCAGTTCCGGCCGGGATCGCACGCAGGAACTGGAACGAAAACTCAAGGCCGACGGATTCGTCGTGCGCCGATACGATGGTCGCGCCAAAGCCCATCAGAACCGCCGTCATGTGCGCGCCGCTGGCGATCAGCCCGCCGAACCGGCTGCGGCCCGCAGCCTCCCCGTCATGATGCAACGGGTTCAGATCGCCTGAGCCGTGCGCGAACGCCACGATGCCGGCCGCGTCGAACGTGTATGGCTTGGTTTGGGTGCTGCCGGGGGTGATCGTAGGGCGCATGTCTTTGCTCACCAATCGATAAGGTCGGGATCGATCTGCGATCGGTCAGCTCGGTTGTGAACGATCAATTGCAGGCGGAGGGTTTCGTCGTCGAAGTCGTAGATCACCACGAACGGGGTTCTCGCGATTGGATAGATGAAGAAGCCGAGACTGGGATCAAAGGTGCCCGTTTGGGGATACCGGGCCAGAAAATCCGTCACGAACGCATCGACCCGGTTTCGCTTTTCGTTGATGATACGATAGCCGCATACCGGCAGGCCTTGATCTCACAACGCTTCGAATGCTTCGACATGGCTCAAGGATCGGCGTACCCGCCTCATGATCCTGATTGGGATTTCGCTTCAAGGCGTGCCATGAACGCGTCCATGCGGCCCGCGTAAGCGTCCTCGTCCAAAACACGATCAGCTTTGAAATCGTCGCGGGAACGGTTGAGTGCGCCTCGTTCGTCTGCCGTTAGCTGCTGCGAAGGGACCGAGGCGGCAACCGTCTCAGCGATATCCAGCAACGCCGCCTGTTTTTCAGGCGAGAGCGTCGGCCACAGTTCGATGATGCTTTTTGGCGTGTGAGCGGTCATGATTGGAACGTAACATGGGCTCGCGGCCTTGCCAACGCGCTCAGCTCGCACTCTTCCAAGGCTCAGTGCCCTCAGCTCAGCACGACGTTGGCGGCGCTTTCGGGGAGTTCTTCGCCAAAGCAGCGCTGATAGAATTCGGCGACCAGCGGCCGCTCCAGTTCGTCGCATTTGTTGAGGAACGTGAGCCGGAATGCAAAACCGAGATCACCGAAGATCGTCGCGTTTTCCGCCCATGTGATCACCGTGCGCGGGCTCATGACGGTCGACAAATCGCCGTTCATGAAGGCTGAGCGCGTGAGGTCGGCGACCCGCACCATGGCGGACACCTGCTTCTTTTTGGCCTCGGTCTTGGCGAATGCCTTGGCCTTCGAGAGCACGATGCGCGTCTCGTCGTCGTGGGGCAGATAGTTGAGCGTGCACACAATCGACCAGCGGTCCATCTGACCCTGGTTGATCTGCTGCGTGCCGTGATAAAGCCCCGACGTATCGCCGAGCCCGATCGTGTTGGTCGTTGCAAACAGCCGGAACTGCGGGTTGGGGCGGATCACCTTGCTCTGGTCGAGCAGCGTCAGCTTGCCGGATGTTTCGAGCACGCGCTGGATGACGAACATCACGTCCGGGCGGCCGGCATCATATTCGTCAAACACGAGCGCCGTATTCGACTGCAGCGCAAACGGCAAAATGCCCTCGCGGAACTCGGTCACCTGCTTGCCGTCCTTGAGGACGATCGCGTCTTTGCCGACGAGATCGATGCGGGAGACGTGGCTGTCGAGGTTGACGCGGATGCACGGCCAGTTGAGGCGCGCGGCCACCTGCTCAATGTGCGTTGATTTCCCAGTGCCGTGGTAGCCCTGGATCATCACGCGGCGGTTGTGCTTGAAGCCGGCCAGGATCGCGAGCGTCACGTCGCGGTTGAACAGATAGTCCGCGTCGAGGTCGGGCACGTTTTCGCTCGATTTCGCGTAACCCGGAACTTCAAGATCACTGTCGATCCCAAACACTTGACGCACGGAAATCATGAGGTCGGGCGTTCCGGCAGTGGCCGGTCCGGCAGCCTTCGTCGGGGCTTCAGCGCGCATCGTCAGGTGATGTCCAATACAGAGGGTGGGGGCCGATCGGCCGAGGATCGATGAGTGCCAATGGCAAGAGCCCTTACGCGAGCCCAGCCTGCTTGAGTAGATTATAGGCTTGGATGACGTCGCGCAACTTGTCGGCTGAGCGCGGATCGCCGCCGTTGGCGTCGGGATGGTGCTCCTTCACCAGCTCCTTGTAACGCGACTTGATCTCTTCCTTTGTCGCGTTGTCCTTGAGCTGCATCGTGTCGAGCGACTTCTTTTCGAGCGGCCTCAGCTTGCGGCGCGCTTCCTTGGCTTCTTCGCGCGCCATCTTGGCACGCTGGGCGAA
>JBBRKD010000180.1:0-4978 GCA_038218255.1 Hyphomicrobiales bacterium
CCAACGGTCGTGATCGGATACTGATACGGTGCGGCCGTCACGGGCATTCCCGGGGCCGGGCGCGGAATGCCAACCGTCGTTATGGGGGAATCGAGGCCCGCTGCCGTTGAGGATTGTGCGGTTGGCGCTGGCGCTGAAGCAGCCGTTGGCATCGGCGCGGGCGGGGTCTTGACTGGCACGGCTGCAATGGGAGCTGCCGACGTCACAGGAGCCGGCGCGCGGCTGGCTTCCACGACGGGAACTTTCAGTCCGGGCGTCTGTTGTGGCGAGATGCGCGCAGTATTTGCCGACACCCCACTTGCTGAAGCGGGCATCAACGCATCCGTTTCCAAGCGCGATTTGAACATGCGCCCGAGCACGCAACCCAGAACCGCGCCGACGAGGAACGCGAGCAACATCCACGCGAACGTCTGCAGCAACAAAAACAGCATCACTCACTCTCCACCAGCGCCCTACACCAGACCGCGCAGACTTAAGACCGCGGTTGCTCAAAACCGCCGCATCTCAAGACCGCCGCAGCACCCGTCACGTCTCGGTCTTGTCAGGGCCACATGAGACCCAACCGACGAAAAACCCGGTGCCAAGCCCAACCAGAAGCCACGGATAGGGATACAGGAGCTGTCCAAACAGATAGGTCATCGCGAGGTCTCGTCTCTTTCAGATGTCAGCAGCATTTGATGTCGTCGCGTTCGTCGTGTCGTGCTCGTCTTGTCGTGCTGGGACGTCTCGCCTTGCCAGACAGGTTGCCGCTTCGGTATCGGGACGTCGCGTCGCGTGATCGTGTCAGTGTCGTCGGGAGGGTGCGCGAGCAGCGGGCGCAGCAAGTGCGCGGCGGTCTCGCGAAGTGCACGCCCTAGTTCGGTTTCACAGTAAACTCGATGCGCCGGTTGATCGCCCGGCCCTCGGCGGTATCATTGGCCGCGATTGGCCGCGTATCACCATATCCGACCGCACGAATGCGCTCAGCAGGTACGCCAGCTTCGGTCAGGAACGTCGTGACCGATTGCGCGCGGCGTTGTCCGAGTGACTGGTTGCGCTCAGGCGTACCCTCGCTATCGGTGTGACCTTCGATCTCGATCAGCAGATTGTCGCACGCTTTAGCAACATCGGCGAGCGCGCGCACGGTCGGCAGGCTCGGGCGCAACAGCACGTCGCTCGCGCGCTCGAACTGCAACGTTCCCGTCTGGGAGATCGCTCGCAACTTGGTCTGGCAGGCCGCCGCCGCCTCGATCTTTTGCAGATTTGCGACATCGCGCTTGGCATCAGTGGCCGCTTGTGCGGCGATCTCGGCGTCGCGCTTGGCTGTTTCAGCAGCGCTGGCCTCCTGCCGTGCCTTGGCTTCGGCATCTTGGGTTGCTTTGCGCTTGCGGCTGTCGTCGTAGGTCACGAGCACCTTGGACTCGCAGGCCCCTGCGGCGGCCCGGATGTCGCCTGGCAGCGAAAGCGCCAGCGCCTCATCTTCGGTCTTACCGCTCAATTGGAGCGCCTTGTCCTCAAGATCGATCCGTCCCCCGCCAAGCCGCCCGAGCCCGCCGAGCGCCGAGAGCAGACACGTCTCGTGCCCTGGCGCCTCGCCAGCGGCAATCTGCAGCTTATCGTTGATTGCCCGACCCGGCAGACGCGACTTGACGGCTGCAACCAAGGCAGCACGCGCGGTTTCGCTTGGCACATACCCCGTTAAATCAACCGCCCCTGCGGTAGCTTCGATGCGCGTCGTGTAGGGACTGACCTGAGCCTTCAGCGCCTTGATAACATCGGTCGTCTTGAAGCCACTGCCCGCCTGCGCCTTGAAAGCCTTGCGCGTTGCGTCTGCCGTCGGTTCATCGACCGCCGTCCCCGACAGTGTGAGCTGCGTGCCCTTCAGTTCCGCCGTGCCCTCTTGCAGCGTCGCAAGCTGATCGAGCGCGGCTTTTGCGGCCTTGTCGAACCCCAAAGGTGCACCTTCCGCAACATCCAACCGATCCACCACGGGCGTTTTGCCAAACGCTGACTTTGCCGCCGTGAGAATTTGCTCGCGCATCTTGTCGCCGGGCACATAGCCCGACAGCACAACCTGATTGCCAGCAAGCTTTGCCGCCCACGTATAGGGATCGACCCGGGGCGCTGTGACCTTCTCCGTCCCAAGCTTGAGCGTTTTCGGCAGGCCCGTCGTTAGGGCTGTTCGAACATCCCGGTAGACCGCCACACTGGGAGCCTCACCCGACACCGAAAGCGTCGTGCCCGAAAGATCTGCACGGCCCGTCGTCAAAAGCGCAAGTTGCTTCAAGCCGAACTTCACACCATCCATGTACTCGCCGACCGGCGGATGGCCGCGCGCAAAGTCCAGCTTGTCAACGATGTCAGCTTTTGGGAACGCCGCTTTTGCCGCCGCTAAGACGGCCTTATGTGTCGTCTGATTGGGCACGAAGCCCAACAGGACGAGTTTCGGGCCAACCGACTCCGCCGCCCACGTATAAGGATCAACCTTTTGCAGGAGATCGGCCCGCCCATCGACGATCCGCACGCCGCCAACATTATTGGCAAGCAGGATCGCCTTGCCCGGTTCGCTTTCATCATTCGCCCGGCCCGACAGCGTTCCGTCCCGCCCGTCGAACTTAATCTGCGCCCAGGGCAGTCCGGCCGTGCCGAGCACCTCGCCGACGCGCGCGGTTAAATCACGTTCGACGCCATCCCTGATGCTTGCGGCCGCCAACACGCTCAAAATCGAGAGCGGAATGAGGCCCCAGGCCCAACGCAGCGGATGACATTTCATACTCGGCTACTCCACATCAGCGACGCACAGCCCAGAGTTCGACGGTGATCACGTCACAACAGGGCAAGCGAACATATTTTGGGCAACACATGCGCCCAATTCCAGCAGCGGTTGTCCAACAGGGGCCCCAGTTGCCGTTTAGTAGCCATAATTGTGAGCGGTGGCAATCGACCTTTGCCACTTAGTCCTTAGCCGCGGCTGCGCCTAGTCAGCCCGGATTGTGCGCATTTCTGGTGGTCAAGACGGGGCAAACAAACGACAAGGCCGTCGTAACGCCCGACCCACCGGACGCTTCTTTCTGTTTGTTTCTTGACGCATGGTGCCAGAGAACAACGTCACTGACAGCGTCACTGACTGGAGCGCGGCCCCGCGCTCGCCTCGCCACCGCAATCCGCTTATGCCTCTGCCTGCCGCCGCTCCGCCCACCTTCGCAGTCTTGGCTTCCCCATGCTCCGTGATCAGCAGTCAGCTCCACCCTTGTCGGGCGACCCGGATCGGCCGCGCGCGCCCGCTCCAAATCGCCTGATGGCCATCGGCCTCCTGATTGCAGCCGTCAGCCTGTTTTCCGCCCTCGACACCGTCGCCAAGCTCCTCGTCACGCGCCATGATGTTCCCCTCACGCAAATCGTCTGGCTGCGCTTTGTCGGCCAAACGCTTTATATGATGGCGATCTTCGGCCCTGCCCGCCTGCCAAACCTGCTCCAAACGCGCCGCCTGCCGCTCCAGCTCGGCCGCTCCGTCCTCATGATCATGACCACGGCGTGCAACTTCTACGCGCTACAGACGTTGCGCCTCGACCAGACCATCACGATCGTATTTCTCGCCCCGCTCGTGGTTGCAGCGCTCGCGGGCCCGCTACTCGGCGAATGGGTCGGCTGGCGGCGCGGCGTCGCGATCCTCACCGGCTTCATCGGCGTCGTCATCGCGATGCATCCAGGCAGCGCCCCGCTCTCGGCTGCCGTCGCGGTGTCCTTCCTCGGCATGCTGGCCTATGCCGCTTTCATGCTGCTGACGCGCCATCTGTCGGGCATCGACAAACCCGAGACCACGCTGTTTTATTCGATGTTCGTTGGCACGATCGCTGCCGCCCCGTTCGCGCTTCACGATTGGGTGATGCCCGCTGACCTTACGACCTGGGCGATGCTCGCGTCACTTGGCGCGTTCGGCGGCGCGGGCCACTGGCTCTTCATCCTTGCCTACGCGCGCGCACCTGCGTCCAGCGTATCGCCGTTCCTCTATGTCCAGCTGCTCACGATGGTCGCGTCGGGCTATCTCGTGTTCGGCGATACACCCGACGCCTGGACGCTCACTGGCGCGACCATCGTCATCGCGTCGGGTATCTACCTCGTCCACCGCGAACGCCTCGTGGGGAAAGCCTAATCAAACTCCCATCCGCGCTTTCGTCGCCACCCGCCAGGCTTCAAACCGCCCCTCGGCGATAGCCGCCCGCATCGCAGCCATCAGTTCCTGATAGAATGCCGTGTTGACCCACGAGAGCAGCATCGCGCCGAGATACTCTTCGCTCCGCACCAGATGATGGAGATAGGCACGCGAATAATCCCGCGCCGCCGGGCAGGAACTTATTTCATCGAGTGGCCGCAAATCTTCAACCCATTGCGCATTGCGCAGATTGACCCGGCCATCCCACGTGAACGCCATACCGTGCCGCCCGTTTCGCGTCGGCATCACGCAGTCAAACATATCAACCCCGCGCGCCACCGCCTCGATCAAATCGAGCGGCGTGCCAACTCCCATGAGATAGCGCGGCTTGCCGACCGGCAGATGCGGCGTCGTCTCGCTGAGCGTTGCGATCATCGCCTCATGGCCTTCGCCGACCGCAAGCCCACCGATCGCATAACCTGGGAAATCCATGGCGACGAGTTCAGCCGCCGACCGCGCGCGCAGTTCCGGATCGACGCCGCCCTGCACGATACCGAAAACCGCTTGCCCGGGGCGGCCAAACCGCTCGTGCGCCCGCTTGCTGCGCTCAGCCCAGCGCAATGACAATTCCATCGCGCGCAGCACCTCGGGCCGTTCCGCTGGCAACTCGATGCACTCGTCGAACTGCATCTGGATGTCGGCCCCCAGCAGGCACTGGATTTCAATTGAACGCTCCGGCGACACCTGATGCCGCGATCCATCGATATGCGACTGGAACGTCACACCGTCTTCGGTGATCTTGCGCAGCTTCGACAGGCTCATCACCTGGAACCCGCCGCTGTCGGT
>JBBRKD010000181.1:0-4966 GCA_038218255.1 Hyphomicrobiales bacterium
TTTTGGGCCGCCTCGTGAAAATCCGCAGGCCCCACGAATCGCGCCCATTGCCAAATCGCGCGGATCAATTCAAGCTCCTAAAACAAGTACTTGGACTTTATCGGCCGACCCTGTCCCGCAGGGTACAGCGCGAGACGCCACCGACGCGCAATGTGGTGTCACGCTTCGAACTCAGCCCCCAGGAGATCCCGATGTCCACCGTCAGCACCACGATCGCCGCCATCATCGCCGCCTCAAGCTCGCTCGCAGCCGTGAGCCAGGCCTCTGCCGCCAGCCTCGCCGTTGAACTGGCTTGTGCCTCCGACTACTACGCCTACTGCAGCAAGCACGATCCCGATGGTCCGGGCGTCCGCACCTGCTTCCGGGTCAACGGCGACAAGATCTCGTCACGCTGCTTGAAGGCACTCGTGAAAGCTGGCGAACTCTCCAGTTCCGAAGTGGAGACGAAGTCGGTTGCAAAGGCTGGCACCAAGTAACCGGCGCCTTCAGCCCCGGTCGCGCAGCACGCGGGCTTTTTCCCGGTTCCAATCGCGCTCTTTGTCGGACGCACGCTTGTCGTGGATTTTCTTGCCCTCTGCGAGCGCGATCTTCATTTTCGCGATGCCCTTCGCGTTGAAATACAATTCGAGCGGCACCAATGTCATGCCCTTGCGCTCGACGGCCTGGGTCAACTTCACGATCTCGCGCGCATGCATGAGAAGTTTGCGCTTGCGCCGCGGCTCATGCTGGAAAAACCGGCCGGCCTGCTGATACTCGGGAATGTAGGCGTTCAGCAGCCACAGCCCACCTTTCTCATAGGTGGCATAGCTTTCGCCGATGTTGATCGACCCCTTGCGGAGCGATTTGACCTCGGTTCCCGTCAGCATGATGCCCGCCTCGAAGACCTCGGCGATCATGTACTCGTGGCGGGCCTTGCGGTTCTCGGCCACCATCTTGCGGCCATCGTCGGGCTTTTTTGCCACTGTTACTCCGCAGCCTTTGCATGCAGCAGCCCGACCCGGTCGAGCGCAACGTCGATCACCCGGCGCGATGGGTCCATGATCGGCACCAGCGGAAGCCGCATATCTTCGGTACATAACCCAAGCCGGGCGGCCACATATTTGACCGGAGCCGGATTGGCCTCGATGAACATAACATCATGGAGCGGCATCAACTGATCCTGCAGGCGCAGAGCTTTGGCGAAATCGCCAGCCATACACGCGATCTGGAACTCGGCGCACAGCCTGGGCACCACGTTGGACGCGACCGAAATGCACCCGTGCCCGCCGTGGGCCATGAACCCCAGCGCCGACGCATCGTCGCCGGTCAGCAGGATGAACTCCGGCCCCATGGCAGCGCGCTGTTGCGACGCCCGCTGCAAGTCGGCGGTCGCATCTTTCACGCCGACGATGTTCTCGAGTTCATACAGCCGCGCCATCGTATCGACCTTCATGTCGACGACCGAGCGCCCCGGAATGTTATAGATAAGGATCGGAATGCCGAGCGCATCGTTGATTGCCTTGAAGTGCTGATAGAGACCCTCTTGCGTCGGTTTGTTGTAATACGGCGTGACGATCAGCACCGCGTCGGCACCGGCTTTTTCGGCGTGCTGTGAGAGTTCGATGGCCTCGTCAGTGGCATTTGACCCGGTGCCCGCGATCACCGGCACGCGGCCGCGTGCGGTTTTGATACACACCTCGATGACGTGCTTGTGCTCGTCGTGTGACAGCGTCGGGCTTTCGCCTGTCGTTCCGCAGGGGACGAGCCCGTGGGTGCCTTCCGCGATCTGCCATTCAATGAGCCGCCGGAATGCGTCTTCGTCGAAAGCACCGCTGGCGAACGGCGTGATCAACGCCGTGATGGAGCCTTTAATGGTCACGTGTCCGCCTCCAGCGGTTGATCGATCAACGGTGTTTGCAAAGCGCTTTCATGCTGCAAACCCGCCTGCTCTGGGTCGCGCGACATGGCCCTGTTGCACCAACCAGTCAAGAGCGCACTGTGTACAAGCGGTTCCGTCGAGGGCTTGCGCTGTTTAGCAACGCGACAGTCAGGCGACGCGCTAACCTTGTTATGCCCCAATTGCCTTGGTAGCGTCCCGCAACACCAATGCGACGCACAAACGACGGGAAAGCTCTCCAGTGGCGACAGACGTTAGGCGGTCGATCCGCGCCTCGCAAGCGATGGCGCACCCGAGGCGTTCGGTTTTTGACGCAGGTGTGACAGCTGTCTGCTGCGGCGCGCTCATGGCCGTCCTGGTCCTTGCAGCCCCACACATCGCGGCTGCGAAGGACCCCACGTTGCCGCCGACCGCGCGAGAAGCTGAGCATTTCAAGGTGTTCGATGGAGCCATCGCCAGCGTCCGCAGCTATGACCTGAGCGTCGAAGATGCGGCAAGGGTCCGCGACGCGATCAAGGCCATTTCTGCCCGCGAGATCACGAAAGCGCTCGAAATACGCGCGGCCATCAAAGACCCGATTGGCCTCAAGCTTGTCAACTGGGCCCGCCTGCGCGACGGCTACGGCCAACTGAGCGAATACAAGGCGTTCCTTGCCGAGAACCCGGCGTGGCCCGAACGCGGCACGCTGAACCAGCGCTACGAGGAGTTGCTGTTCAGCGAAGGTGGCTCGGCCCAGAGCATCAAGGATGTGTTCAAAACCCAGGAGCCCAAGAACGGCATCGGCATGGCAGCCTTGGCGTCGGCCGAGCTGGCGCTAGGGGAAACCGAGACCGGAAAGGCCCGGGCTGTGAAGGCCTGGCGCGACATGACGGTGCCTGCCAACTTCGAGACCGGCTTTATTGAGCGGTTCGGCAAGCTTTTGACGCCTGCAGACCATAAATGGCGGCTCGACCGGCTGATGATGGAAGACATCCGCTGGGCACCCGACCGCGCTGACCGGGCCGCAGCCATCCGCCGGCAGATTGCCCGTTTGCCTGAAGCGGGTCGCAAAAAGGCCGAAGCGCGCCTCGCCGTGTTTAACAAATCCGACGATTCGTTCACGCAAATGGCCTCCGCCGTTGCGACCGAAGACATCGCTGGCGACACAGGCTTCCTTTACCACCGCATCCAGAACCTGCGTCGTAAGGGCAAGCTCGAAGATGCCACCGCCTTGATGCTGAAGGCCCCCAACGACCCCAAACTGACCCCCAATCTCGACGACTGGTGGGCGGAACGGCGCGTGCTCGCCTATGGCGCGCTCAACGCGGGAAATCCCAAACGCGCCTATGAGCTCGTGCGCGATCCAGGGCCGCTCAGCGTCAATCCGCTGAAAGAGCAGTCGTTCATGGCCGGTTGGCTCGCCATGCGGTTTTTGAAGGACGATGCCGCAGCCGTCACGCATTTCACGGCAGCCGCCAAAGCCGCGGACGGTCCGTTGGCGCGGGGACGTGCTGGCTATTGGCTTGGACGGCTCGCGGAAGGAACCGGTGACGTCTCAAAGGCCGCCACGCACTTCAAACAGGCTGCGCGCGAAACCGACACGTTCTATGGCCAGCTGTCCCAGCTCAAGCTCGACCCCAAGAACCGCCGCCTCGATATCAAGATGCCGGTTGCGCCAACGGCTGAACAGATCAAGCGGTTTAATGAGTTGGACGCGGTCAAAGCGGTCGTCGTCGCGCGCAAGTCAGGCTTGGAGGCCAGCTATCCGCGCGCGTTTCTCGCCTACCTCAAGACCTATTTCGACGGCGAAACCGACGCTGCCATGGTCGCCCATTTAGCGGACGCCATCGGCGATACGCAGATGGCGCTGCGGAACGCAAAAACCGCGATCGCGCGGGGGCAGAACCTGCTCGTCTACTCCTATCCCGTTCACACCTTTCCCAAGTTCACACCGCTGCGTGTGCCGCCCGAAACGGCGATGCTGCTTGGCGTCGCGCGGCAGGAAACCGAGTTCAACAAGGACACCGTTTCGGGGGCTGGCGCTAAGGGCCTATTGCAGGTCATGACGGTGACCGCCGAACACGTTTGCAAAGACTACAAAATCAAATGCGAACTCAACCGCCTGCTGCCCGACACCGCCTATAACGCCCAGATCGCGTCGGCCTATATCGCCGACCGGATGTCTGAATTCGGTGGCTCGTATGTGCTGGCGCTGTCGGGTTACAACGCGGGCCCCGGCCGCACCCGTGAATGGCTGCGCGCGTTCGGCGACCCTCGCGACCCAAAGATGGATCCCATCGACTGGATCGAGCGCATTCCGTTCCAGGAAACCCGCGAATATGTGGCGAAGGTGTTGTCGAACATTCAGGTCTACCGCGCCCGCCTTGGAAACGAGCAAGAGGCTCTGCAGCTCGACCTCGACTTGAACCGGGCGCGTGGCAAAACCGTCATCCCGGTGGTGGCCGACCCGAAGGCTGAGCCGGGAACTGCCCGCCAGGACGGTTAAGATCATCGACTGAACACCGTCTAGCCAACATCTTGGAGATATTCTATTCTTTTGGTTCTGGAGTTAGGGCGGCTCTCGGAGTCGAGCGTAAGTCGTCAGGTAAGCAAGCGGATCTGTTGTGATGCGTGTGTTGACACTGTGGATCGGAGCGCTGCTTTTGGCGGCACTCCCTGCCGTTGGCATTGCCCAAGAGGCCGGCTTCAGCGCGTCGGCCCAGGTTCTGCCCGGCAGCAAAGTTCTGCCCGCCAAGGCATCACCCACAGCAGGGGCGCGGCCCAAACCAAGCCCGGTGCCGCAAGGTCCCACGATGCAGGTTGCCATTGTGCGAAGTGACACGCTTGGCTGCGCACCAACGTGCCCGGAATGGATCGCAGCCCAGGGCATGATTGACGGCAAATCGCTCGCACAATTCAGGGCCGTGTTGAAAACGCTTGGCACGCGCAAATTGCCGGTGCTGCTCAATTCCGATGGCGGCTCGGTCGACGATAGCCTCGCGATCGGCCGTCTCATCCGGGCCAAGGGCCTCGACGTGGCGGTGGCTGGAACCGTGCTCAAACCGTGCGTCGCCACCGATCCTGCCTGCGCGCCGTCCACCAAGTCTACAG
>JBBRKD010000182.1:0-4943 GCA_038218255.1 Hyphomicrobiales bacterium
TTGAGAATGTTCTGGATAAAGAACAGCGCGTAGAACTGCCCCGTGTACCACACGACGGCCTGACCGGCGACGAGGCCGACGAGCGCGAGCAGCGCGATCTTCGCATTGAGGTAGCCCCAGATGCCAACGATCGCCACGAACGCGATGCCACCGTAGAGGAACAACGACGGCGTCAAAAAGCCCGTGAAAAACGCGATCACGAGCAATGCCGGCACAACCAGCAGTGCGAGCGCGTTGACCGGGGGACCGAAGGCTTCGCTGAGCGGAGCCTTGGATGCCGCACCCTCTTCCTTCATTTTCTTGAACGCTGGGCTCTCGTTCATCTGCAAGCGAATGTAGAGCGAGATCAGCAACAGGAAGATCGAGGCGAGGAACGGAATGCGCCAGCCCCAGGCGTTGAACGCGGTGATCATCGTCGGCTTGCCATCGGCGCCCAAGACGGCCTTGCCAGCCTGGATGACCTGTTCCATCGGATAGTTCGCGTTCACGTAGATCTGCGTGAACATGATCACAATCAGCGACAGGAGCAAACCGAGCGTCGCGGTCGTCTGAATGAACGCCGTGAAGTAACCGCGCTGATTTTGTGGGGCGTGTTCGGCGACGTAGATCGCCGCACCGCCGTATTCGCCGCCGAGCGCCAAACCCTGCAACATGCGAAGAGCGATGAGGGCGATCGGCGCTGCGGTGCCGATGGTTTCGTAGTTGGGGAGACAGCCGACGAGGAACGTCGACAGACCCATGATCAAGATGGTGACAAGGAACGTGTACTTGCGGCCGATGAGGTCGCCGAGACGCCCAAAGAACAACGCGCCGAACGGACGCACAATGAAGCCAGCGGCGAACGCCAGCAGCGCGAACACGTTGCGGGTCGCTTCTGGATACGCCGAGAAGAACTGGGCGCCAATGATGGCAGCCAGCGATCCGTACAGATAGAAATCGTACCATTCGAAGATGGTGCCAGCGGACGAGGCGATAATCACCTTCCGCTCTTCAGCCGTCATGGGTCGCCTGCGCGCATCATATTCCGGCAGTGTCGTCGTGCTCGTCATTCCAGAACTCCTCCTTGAGTCGTGCAAAAGATAAATTTCGTCGAGATGTGGCTCGTTGACCACAGGCATGCGCTCAACTCGGACTTGATGCCCGATGGGGGTCACAGGAACTCACCTGCGGCCCTGTTGAGCTGTTCTCACGACGTGCCGGAAGTTTTGGCGGTTGCGCCGTCTTCCTTTTCGGCTTTTTTATGGCGGTGCCGTCACAGCACAGCGACCGACTGTATCGGCTGACGCCGCGCACGTCGACAAGTCCCTGCGACGACTTTGGTCTAGTGTAGCAGCTTGAAGTCGTGATTCCACACGGAGAACTGCCATGGATGCCTTCCGTTGGCGACGGCTATTAGCCATCGGGTTGTGGCTCGTGTTTGGGCTTCTCGTTCACATGGTCGCACCGACATTGAACGGCGTTAAACTCGCAGGCGTGCCGCTAGGCTATGGCTTAGCCACGACGGGCGCGCCGGTGCTATTGCTCGGCCTCGCGCTGTGGCTTGCTCCACGACGCTCGCGACGCGAGAACCGCTGATGCCCGGATCGACGCTTTCAGCAGCCTTGATCCTTGCGAGCCTCGCAGCCGTGATGGCGTTGGGCCATGACGGCCTCGCCCTGACGCTTGGCGCGGTCGGATCGGTCTATCTCGCCTCGGTCGTGTTCGTGCCAATCTCGGACGCTCACAGCCCTGCCGACGGGTGGCCGCAGGTGATCGCATCCCGCAGTGGAAGCGCAACGGTCGGGTTGATCGCGTCAGTCCTCTTGCTCGCATCCCTTGCCATCTGTCTCGCCGCAGAGATCAAGGCCGTGGCGCTTGCGCTGCGCATGATCGAGCAGCCGGTTTTGCAGGCAGCAGCGCTCCTTCCTGCGGGTCTGTTGTTTGCGGTCGTAGCCGTGAAGCGCGGGCTCACCGATCGCTTGGCACCGCTGATTGCGTTGGCCGTGTTGCTTGCGATCGTAGCAACGCTCATCGCGGCCACGACCCTTTCTGGCGATGGCCTCGGCGGCGTCGTCTCATCGCCGACGCTGTCAAACATCGCAGCCTTGGAGCAAGCCCTGCTCGACAAACGGCTCGCCGATCCAGCAACGTTCAAGCCCTTCGCCGTCCCGTTCCTGCGAACCGACGTGTGGAATTTCCTGGCCCTCGCGTCCTCCCTCGCGATCGGTCTTGCCCTGTTGGCAACGCCGCATCGCGATCGGACCACGCGGGCGTCCCAGACCCTGCTCGTCCTGGCAATCCTCGCCCTCCTCCTTGTGCCGCCGCTCGCAGCCCAACTCAAGGTTGCCCTGCTCGCAGCCGTCGACAGCGGCGTCAGGGTGGCAGCGGTTCCCGAATGGATTGTCGCTGGCAGCCGCGTCGGTGCCATCGACGTTTGCCGTGGCTCAGGGTCCGCAGAAGCTGCGGCCATCGCCAAAGCCTGCGGCAAAGGTTTTGGTCCGCAGGGCTTGCTCAAATGGCAGGACCTCTCCTTTCTCGCGGACGCCTCGCCGTTTGTGGGGCTGGCAGCGGCCGGTCTGCCAAAAGCAGCGCTCATCCTCCTTGTGGCCGGGCTCGCGCTCGCAGCCGCATGGACGGCGACATGCATCACCGCCCATGCCCACGCGCAGGGTTCCAGGATCGCCCCGGCCCTCGTGATCCTGGCTGCGGGCGCCGTCGCGGCCTTCGATGAGGCCGATATCGCAACGCTCATCGCAACCGCCGCAGCGATATCAGCCGGTGGCCTCGGCCCCACCGTGATCGCAGCCGTTTTCAGCAGGCGGCTCCCGCCGCGCGCCACGATCCTTGCGATGACACTCGGCGCGCTGGCAGCCCTCGTGCTGACGACCGCGCCGCGTTTCGCCCCTTTGGCGACCTTCGCCATGTCCGGCTCGGCAGCGACCGCGCCGCAAAGCCTCGTCCGCAAGCTTGCCTCCCTGCGGGACACGATCGCGACCGTGCCGGACGGTCCGGGCCGGATCGCCGCCCGCCAGCAGTCGGAGAAGCTCGCACGCGACGCGATCAGCTGGTTCGGCTTGAAGCCAGCGGCATCCGGGATCCTGGGCCTCACCCTCGGGGCCGTTGTGCTCATATTGGGGATGTCTCTGTCGCGGCGTCGGCCAGTGACAGTCTAGCCTGGGTATCGCCGTTCTGCTGGCCCCATCCGCCTAAACGTCGACCCGTGATGGCTGTGTCCTCGCGCGAGCCCCACCAACCGATGCGCCCGCGTCAACGCTACAATATTTGACCTAACCTTGCCGCTCAAAGCTTTTGCCATGCGCCAAGCACCGATACATCTACCCCGGAGCTTAGTCTTAACTTGGCATCCGAACTTTTGCGGCAACCGAATACACGACGCAAAAACAACGCCGACTATTCGTATGCGTTGCAATAAGTTCCAGTCATCGACTGATCTTTAACGTTAACCAAGAAGGTAAACAGCGGGTTTCCCACATGGCCAACCCGTGGTTCCAAGCGTGCGTTCGGTCGTGAAGCGTATGGTCGCCGGCCGCAAAAAGTACTCAGGACTTTGCGTCATGCGTTATCTCCGTGTTGTTGGAACGGCCCCGTGGTTTGCCACCTTCTTCCAGGCCTTCGTCGTTCTTTTGGCTTGCGCGCCTGCGTCCACCGCGCAGGCTGAAATCGTCCAGTTCTGGGTCGATAGCGAAAAACCGTCCTTAACTGGCCGTGCGCCGGCAGTAAGCTTGAAAGCGCGCGCCGCACGCCGCGAAGCGTCAGGCGATGACGACCGTCCGGCGCGCACCTCGAAGAAGCGCCTGACCCGGTTTGCCGCGTTGGGCAATGATGCCGAATTGTCCCGCCCCGCTCGCAACAGTGTCACCGGAGGGCGCGTCAGCTGGTCGGCCTCGAGCGGTTGCCTCAACGGGACGCTCAGCGGATTGGTCGCTGAAGTCGCAGCCAACTACGGCGCGGTCACCGTCACCTCGACCTGCCGCAGCCATGGCCGCAATGCTGCCGTCGGCGGGGCGAAACGCTCCCACCATCTCACGGGCGACGCGGTTGATTTTCGAGTTCACGGCAACGTCTCGGGCACACTCGCATTCCTGCGCTCCAACGGGTCCGTTGGCGGCATCCACCACTATGGCGGCGGGCTGATCCATATCGACACCGGCCCGCGCCGGACGTGGTGACGCCGCGCCCGCGTTGCAACCTCCCTCGATTGGCAATGGTTACCGGAGGCCGGGAACAACCGTCAGACTGTCCGGCCGACCGCGCACTCTGATCTGCTCGGTCTTCGACGCGACCGGCCTCACGAGGGCCGCGTCGCCCGCCGAGGCATCGGTGAGCGGACCCGGCGGCGAATTAGGCGGCGAATTAGGCGGCGAACCAGGCGGCGCAGCCGATATGGCGAGATCAATCATTCGCGTCACCAGATCGAGCGTCCCTGTCATCCGCATCTGATGGCCCGTCGATGCCAACCCTTCGACCTTGTCCAGCGTGATCACGCCATTGACGAGCGACGTCGAAAGTTTGAGCGGGGCAAGCATGGTCCACCCGCGGCAGCCCTCGCCATTCGGCTCGGCCAGGGTCGCGACGCTTTTCAAGGTACACGGAACGCCGCTGCCATCGGGCAAGTCGATCTCGACCGTTCCCGACAACCGGCTCAGCACGTCCATGCCGGACGCACCGCTGGACTTGAGGTTAAACCGCGTGGTGCCGGTCGCGCGCGCGAGTATTGGCCCAGCGATGAGCGTGCTGAGTGCGCCGATGTCGGCGCCTTCGATCCGCCCACTGAGGCCGAACGCTGGCATCGTCGCCGAGCCGTCGATGATCATCTCAACCCCCGCATGCGCCCCGCCCGGCAGCTCCACGTCGGCGATGTTGAGCAGCATCCGGCCCTCGCGCAGCGCCATGCTTGCGGCTCCATTCTCGAATGTCACCGTCCCAGCCGTCAGGGTTTCCGC
>JBBRKD010000183.1:0-4923 GCA_038218255.1 Hyphomicrobiales bacterium
CAGCGCGCGCACCATCGACGCGCGCTTATTTTCATCTGCCACTTTCGCCGGGTCGGGCACGTTGCCGGTGATCGACACCACGTCTTCGGGGCTCGTGCCCCAGGTGATGGTCGGCGGCAGCTTGGCGGCATCCAAGCGGACTTCGCGATCGAAGTGGGCACCGTCATCTGTGTGGAGCGTCTGCCAGTAGGCAACGGCTGCGTCCCAGGCGGCCCCCTTGGGCGCCTTGGGGCGGTCTTTGAGGAATGCGTAGGTTTTGTCATCGGGTGCGATCATGCCAGCGCGCGCGCCGCCTTCGATCGACATGTTGCAGACCGTCATGCGGCCTTCCATGCTGAGGGCGCGGATGGCTTCGCCCGCATACTCGATGACGCTGCCGTTGCCGCCAGCCGTGCCGATCTCGCCGATGATCGCGAGAATAATGTCTTTGGCCGTGACGCCGTGCGGCAGCGCGCCGTCGACCGTGATGCGCATGTTCTTGGCTTTGGTCTGGATCAGAGTCTGGGTCGCGAGCACATGCTCGACTTCGCTCGTGCCGATGCCGTGGGCCAAGGCACCAAACGCACCGTGGGTGGACGTGTGGCTATCGCCACACACGATCGTCGTGCCGGGTAGCGTGAAGCCCTGTTCGGGGCCAACCACGTGAACGATGCCCTGGCGCTTATCGAGTTCGTTAAAATACTCGATGCCGAATTCAAGCGCGTTTGCCGCCAGCGTTTCGACCTGGATGCGGCTGTCCGTGTCGGCGATACCCTTCGTGCGGTCGGACGTTGGGACGTTGTGATCGACAACGGCGAGCGTCTTGCCCGGCGCGCGGACCTTGCGGCCCGTCATCCGCAGACCTTCGAACGCTTGCGGGCTCGTCACCTCGTGGACCAGATGGCGGTCGATGTAGAGCAGGCACGTACCGTCGGGCTGGCGATCGACCACGTGGGCGTCGAAGATCTTGTCGTAAAGCGTCGCATTCAGCGTTGGGGCCGCAGCGGTGTCGGACATGGAACGGGATGTCTCCTCAGGCGTCGGGTCAAAAGTTGGATCGATGGACGGGCGCGAGCTGGAGCTCGGCACAAAAAAAAACCGAGCAGCGACAAGCGCCAACCCGGTTTTAAGTTCAACGTGCCGTCCAAACAAGCCGAAAGCCAAGCGGTGATGGCACCTAACCAACCCGACTTTCGCTGTTGGGATGCTGCGGTATACGCCACTGCGACAGGTTGGACCAGGGGGGTACGAAAGTTTTTTCACAGGTTCGTGATGGGTACGTGATTGACGCTGTTCAGGCGCCTGATGCAGGCCAGCGGCCGGGATTGGCTAAGCCATGGAATACGGCTGCATAACCAATGAGTACGACGCAGCCCGCGAGCACCGGAACGAAGACGTAGGTCCAGGACGGCGCGAGCATGACGACGAGCAGCCCGTTAATGCCGGCTGGCGGGTGAAGTGTCCGCGTGAGCATCATCAGCCCCATTCCGAGCCCGACGGCCAAGGCCGCACATATTGATGCCGCTCCAAAGGTCCATAGCACCGCAAACCCGCTGAGCGTGCAGACGAGGTGGCCGCCCAGAATGTTGAGTGGACGCGCCTGCGGGCTGTCGGGGACGGACACGACGAGCACGATGGAGGTTGCAAACGGCACGGCTGCGAGCGGAACCGACGCCATCTGCGCCAGCGCCACCATGAGGGCAATGCCAATGGTACCGCCGAGGCCTGTCTTGATGGCCTCAGCGGTGTCTCGGTTCATGGCGGTTGCGATCTATTCGGCTGCGGCGGAGCGGTGGGAATGGGGACCAGCTGCACGGACGTCTGCGTCCACGCTACGCTCAAACCGCTCGAAGTTTTTCGCAAACATCTTAACGAGTTGTGCTGCCATCATGTCATATGCTGCGGGATCGGTCCATGTGTCGCGCGGTGTCAAGATCTTGGGATCGACGCCTGGCAGGGCGAGTGGCACCTGAAAGCCAAACAGCGTGTCGGTGCGCATCGCCTGACCTTTAAGTTCGCCTGATAGCGCCGCATTCAACAGCGCACGCGTTGCCTTGATCGGCATGCGGCTTCCAGCGCCATACTTCCCGCCGGTCCAGCCCGTGTTCACGAGCCAGCAGTCGACCTTATGCTCTGCGATCAGCTTGCGGAGTAGATCGCCGTACACGGTCGCATGGCGGGCCATGAAGGGTGCGCCAAAGCAGGTCGAAAACGTGGCAACCGGCTCCTTGCCCATGCCCTTCTCGGTGCCCGCGACTTTGGCCGTATAGCCCGACAAGAAATGATACATCGCCTGGCTGGGTGTGAGTTTGGCAATCGGAGGCAGGACGCCGAACGCGTCGGCGGTGAGCATCACGATGTTTTTGGGGTGGCCTGCAATCCCGGTTGGGCTGGCATTCGCAATATAGTCGAGAGGGTAGGCGGACCGGGCGTTTTCGGCGAGCGTGCCGTCGTCAAAGTCGGGTTTGCGGCTATGGGGACCGATCACGACGTTTTCGAGCACGGTCGCAAACCGGTTTGATGCGGCAAAGATCTCAGGCTCGGCGACGGCTGACAGGCGGATGGTCTTGGCGTAGCAGCCGCCTTCGAAATTGAAGATGCCAGCTTCCGACCAGCCGTGCTCGTCGTCGCCTAACAGGGTGCGCTTGGGATCGGCCGATAGCGTCGTCTTGCCGGTGCCCGACAGGCCAAAAAACACGGCGGCATCGCCATCTGGGCCGACGTTGGCTGAGCAATGCATCGGCATGATGCCCTTGGCCGGCAGGATGTAGTTCAGGAACGAGAACACGCTTTTCTTAGTCTCGCCCGCGTAGCTCGTGCCGCCGATGAGGACGAGGCGGCGGGTGAAATCGCACGCGATGATCGTCTCGCTGCCCGCACGCGATCCATGGCGCGCGGGATCGGCCTTGAAGCCGGGCAGATTGACGATCGTGAATTGCGGCGCAAAGCCTTCGAGCTCTGCGGCTTGAGGGCGGCGCAACAAATGGCGGATGAACAGCGCATGCCAAGCATACTCGGTGAAAACCCGGGTCGGCAGGCGGTGGCTCGCATCGGCGCCACCAAACAGGTCCTGGACGAACAGCTCCTTGTCGGCGGCGTAGGCTTTGAAATCTGCGAGCAGGACGTCGAAGTGCGCCACCGACATGGCTTTGTTGTTGTCCCACCAGATCGCATTTTCGGTGTCTTGATCACGGACCACGAACTTGTCTTGGGCCGATCGGCCGGTGTGCTGGCCCGTTTCGACCACGACGGCTCCACTGTCAGCCAACCGACCCTCTTTACGGAGGATCGCCTGTTCAACCAGCTCGACGACCGGGTTGTTGCGATAAACCGTGCGGGCCGTCGTCAGCGGGAAAAGCTCAGCGGTCATTGTGTCCTGTCGATCTGTTGGCACGTGCGAACGGGAAGTCGTGGGCTGCAGCGGCTTTCAGCCGTGCGTCCGCGCTTCGTTTAGCCGGATCGCCTGCGATCTGGGTGGCATACCGGCGTCACATACCCAGCACAATGTGTTCCAAAGTCTCGGGTGTCGCAGGTGTTAACGCCCGTGTTGGACCAGGTCTGGATCTGCCTCTGGACTTCCTCTTGACCTGCCTCTGTACCTGCCTCAGTCCCTACTGTCGTCCGCATGAGGACATTCGCAACCATCTTATGGTAAGCAATTTGCTGCATCAATCTGCCACGCCGGTTGCTTGAGCGGAGCGTGACCGACAGGCAAGACCTGTCTCGTTGACCCTTGGTTAAGGGCGTCACCCTCGTCACCTCGGGCCGTCAGTTAACACGCACCTGTTGTTTTTAACTTTTCTGCGATCCGTTCAGAGTTTTCATGGCAGAGACCGGCACCGTTTCATCTTTGAATGTTACCAAGGGCGAGCCACCACCGGGCGGCGTGGGCGGCCCCACAGCCGGTGGAGTTCCGCCGGGTGATAGCGGCCTTGTCGCACTTGCCGCCATCGCTGCTCAGTATCGTATCGCTGCCGACCCCGGCCAAATGAGCCACGAACTTGGGCTCGGTGAAGTGCCTGCCGACGCCGAAGCCATCGTACGGGCGGCCCGCCGCATCGGGCTCAAATCCGAAGTGCAACCGCGCCAAACCGCCAAGCGGCTCAAGACCGTGCCGCTTCCAGCGATCGTTGGCCTCGCTGATGGGACGTTCGCCGTCCTCACCCATCGGCTGCCGGACGGCAAACTGCGGGTCGTGAGCCCGCTTGCCGCAGCCAAGCGGTCGAAACAGCCGAGGAATTCGCCCAGCGCTGGACCGGGGTGATCGTCCTCGTCACGCGGCGAGCGGGTGGCGCTGGCGTCGATCCCAAAATGTTCGAATTCAGCTGGTTCGTGCCGTCGCTGTGGCGCTACCGTCGGCCGCTCGGTCATGTGCTGGTTGCCTCGGTGTTTGTCCAGTTGTTTGCCCTCATCACGCCGCTGTTTTTTCAGGTCGTTATCGACAAGGTGCTCCTGCACAAAGGACTGTCGACGTTGATCGTCATCACCGTCGGGCTGCTTCTCATCGGCTTGTTCGATGTCATCTTGCAGTATTTGCGGTCCTATGCGCTCAACCACACCACGAGCCGGATTGACGTCGAACTCGGCAGCCGATTGTTTGACCACCTGATGCGTCTGCCGCTGGGCTATTTCGAAACGCGCGCGGCGGGTCAGACCGTGGCCCGTATGCGCGAACTCGAGACCATCCGCGCGTTCCTCACCGGACAGGGACTGTCGTCGGCAATCGATCTCGTGTTTGCGATCATCTTTCTTTCGGTCATGTGGCTGTATTCGCCGACCCTCACGTTGATCGTGCTGGGATCGATCCCGTTCTATCTCATCATCGCATTCGCGATCCGGCCTACGCTGCGCGACAAGATCAACGAGCGCTTCAATAGCGGTGCGCTGAGCCAGCAGTTCCTGGTCGAAAGCGTCGTTGGTATTCAGACGCTGAAAGCAGCTGCC